>JBHLKK010000005.1:0-50820 GCA_048886745.1 Candidatus Hodarchaeota archaeon
TTGAAACCTGTTCGTTCGGGTGGATTTGTCTGCTCTGTGAAAGGCACCTTTCCTAGAAGGAGCGCCGAGGAGGGGCGTGATGAAACAAATACCCAAACCGCCACAAGGCGGGAAAGGGGGAATGAAATGTGTTCGTCGTAAAGAGAAAGGTACGAAATGTGGTTAAAGAAAACGGATCCCCTAGAGATGCCCTGTCTCCTAATCAGGCTGCTCAAATACTGAGACGTCCTCTATTACTTTAAGGATATCAGCAGGTTGTGGATGAAAAAGGTCATCTGTTGGGATCTGGATGGATTACCATCTGACCACACACAACCTCTCTTTTTTTGCTTTTAGGTATTGACTGTCTGAGGATTCTATCAAAAATTAATTCTTCTTTTAGAATACCTATTCTGAATCTAGATTCTACTTTCCTTTTTCCTCACATATCTTAAAAATATGTGATTCATTATAGGAAGCAAAAGAGTAATTGGTGAGTCCTATGCGCGATTCGGATATTATGGTTTTATCCGGGAAATATGGCTACTCTTCAGACGTTGTCAGGGAATTAATTGAATCATATGGCTTGGATCGCACAGAGCGTATTATTGCTACATTGAGGAGACCTGGAAAGCACTACACGATTAGAGCAAACACTCTCAGAATCTTGCCGGAACAACTCATAGACTTGCTGGCCAAAAAGGGTCTAGAAGCCAAATCCGATTTGGAAATAACTGAAATGATCTCCTTTCCAGTCAAGGGTCCTTTTGATTTACCTGATGCTCATAAGAGGATTGTGGCAGATAAATTTCGCAGCAGAAAGCGTGATGTTGGGTGCTTGTCTTTACGCCCCAGGAGCAATAAAAACGGATAAGATCCATCCTGGGGACGAAGTTCTCATAGTTGACAAATACGGCAACCACGTAGCTGCTGGCATAGCAAGAATGAGTAGCAAAGAAATATTGCAAAAGAAGCAAGGACTGGCTGTGGAAGTTACTCAATCCAGATATCATGCTTTAAGCTTGCGAGAAACACCATTGTATGAATCAGGATATTTCTATAGCCAATCTTTGCCTGCTATTCTTACAAGTCGGATTCTGGGTCCGAAACCGAATGAATTTGTCATTGATATGTGTGCTGCACCAGGCGGAAAGACCACACACATGGCTCAATTAATGAGTAATACGGGAACAATATTGGCTGTAGATCGTTCGCCATCTCGTCTACAAAAACTAAAAAATCACATCCAGAGATTAGGCATAACCAACGTCAAGATTCTTCGACAAAATGCCCTTAAACTGGCTGAGAAATACTCTCTAAAAGCTGATCGAATATTAATCGATCCTCCTTGTTCTGCTCTAGGGCACCGTCCTAAACTGTATGAAACCAAAACAAAGAATGAGATTCTGGGATGCGCAGCTTATCAAAGGCAGTTTCTTGGTGTAGCTGGGAAACTGGTAAAAAAAGGCGGGATTATTGCTTATAGTACCTGCACTTTATCGGCGGAGGAAAACGAACTAAATATCAAACATGCAGTAGAACATTTTGGATTTTCTGTTATCGATCAAAACTATTTCTATGGTTCACCGGGTGAACTGCGAGAGGAATTCCCTGAAGCGAAGCATTTACAGCGATTCTATCCGGATTTGCACGATACACCAGGATTTTTCATAGCTTTGATGACGAAGATTTAGAGATGAAGCTGCCTCCTGTGAATAACTCACCATCAAATTGCAGTTACTTTTATTATGCAACGTAAGGGCACACCATCAATTTCGTCAGTACCAGTTTTGTTTGCTATGACAATGGCACCAACAACCCTTGTATTTGTCTTTTTAGAGGCATTGGTTATTTCATTTATCATAATTCCGCTTGTTATTACATCATCTACAAGTAGAATCTTCTTTCCATAGACATCGCCGAAGTTTGAGTCCACTACGCTAAGATGTTGTTCGTCCTTTTTTCCCTCAGCACTGTATCTCCACCTGATGATTGCCAACGGTTTTTCTAACTCTCGTGCAATGATGGCAGCTAGTGGTCCACCGTCAGCATCTACTCCTGCAATCATGTCTGGCTCTTCAATGGTTCCATCTGCCATAGCTTCGTCTACCAAATTAGCGAGCATTATTCCCATAAGCTCAACACGAGCAGGATCTCTGCCTATAATGCTCCAGTCGACATATACATCCTTCGGTTCGGTCCTTCTTACACCTTTTTCTGCCTTAACTACTAGCCATGTTGCGGTGTCGGTTTGCACATTCAATATATCTGCTATTTCCTCTGTCGATAAACCCTTACTTTTGAGCGCTTTAGCCTTTTCTATCAATTCTTCCAATCCACTCATTTGTATTTCTCACCTAAGGAAATCAATATCATTTTACTTACTCTATTATCTTATTTTTGATTCCTTTAAGACTATCTCCATCCATATTTCCCTCTGAGGGGGACAAAAGCTACTCCACAAAGTCTCTTTTTGCTTATTCCTTTGCTAGTTTTTTCGGCTAAGATAAGATCCTGCCACAGATGTAGTTGTCCTATTGGTATAACAAGTTTTCCCGTTTCCTTCAACTGTTCAATCAATGGCTCCGGTATTCTTGGACCCGCTGCTGTCACGAGAATGCGATCAAAAGGTGCCTCCTCTTGAAGACCACATGTCCCATCCCCTACGACAACTGTAACTCTATCACCATATCCTGCTCTTTCTAGATTCTTTCTGGCGAATTCTGCTAACTTAGGTATCCTCTCGATAGAGAACACATGCCCTTTCTTCTCAGTGTCATGTGGAGCCACAATCTCAGCACATATCGCTGCATGATAGCCTGAACCTGCACCTACTTCCAACATCTTATGTCCTATGTGTAGGTCCAGAATTTCCGACATCATCAGAACCATATGAATTGCAGATATGGTTTGACCATGTCCTATCGGAAGCGGAGTATCTACATAGGCTTCACTTCTCAAATCTGGCTTCACAAATTCCTCCCGTGGAACCTTCAGGAATGCTTCTATGACTTTAGGCTCACTCACTGCACCGGATCTCTTCAATCGTTCTATTGTCTTTTGCTTTTCTTCCAAAGATCGCTTATTTGACAAGGACTTCACCGAGATTTAGCAAACTGGATGGCTAGGAACAATAACACCTTATCTTTAATTAATTTAGCGTGTAATGATTAGTAGAAAGACTGTGAGGCAATCAATTGGCCAAAGTAGTTGAGATCATCAAAGCAAAGGGTCATCCCAATATAACTGCAACACACAAAACTACGTATGAATTAACCACTGCTCCCACGGTTGGAAAAAGAGGTACTTGCGTTATTGGAGTAGACGCCAACAGGTCGATAAATGATCTAAGTCCCGATTTCAAGGAATTCGCGCGTTTTGAAGAAGTAGAAATTCGGGTAGTTCTTAGCGTTGGCAAGTTCGAAGAAGTAATCACGGGATATGGCCATCCTGATCTGACTTTTTCACACTCTTCGGACATAGTTGGACGCAAAAGCGATTTTACTTGTGGACGTACTCTCATGATTAGAGCCGACAAAGCAGCTATTGATTTGAATCGTAAAATGATATCCCTTCTAAAGAATCCCCGACAGTTTATCACTTCTACCATTACTATCTAGGGAATTCTGTCACTTTATCTTGATGTCGAGTCCCACATGCCATTTGAAAGGTGCACTTTCTTTAATTTTCCTACCAGAAATACTTTCCAACTTCCTTCCATGGGCCTCGATTTTATTTGACATCTCAGCCATAGCTTCCTCAACTGGTGTATCTGATGATCTGAACTCATAGTAGTGTATTGTTCCTCCGCTTGGTTTGGTGGCCAAACATGCCACATCCAAATACTGACTCGCTCCTTCGGGAAGGTTCATGATCACTCTGTCGACCATTCCCCGATAATCTTTCTCAACTATTCTTCTGGCTTCTCCCAAAATTGCTACAACCAGATTATTGACTCGGTTCATCAAGATATTCTGCCTTAAATAATGCATTGCATGCGGATTGATGTCAATCGCGTATACATTGGCCCCTTTGGTTTTGGCTATCAAGACTGAAAAAGGTCCGACACCAGCAAACATATCTAGCACTGTCTCTTTAGACTCGATCTGAGCTGCTATTCTCCCCCTTTCTGTGGATAAACGTGGACTAAAATACACCTTTGAAATATCGAGCCGGTATACGCATCCGTGTTCATGATAGATTGTTTCGGTTTTGTTCGCTCCTGCAACGTGTTCTAGCGCTCTAGTCCGGTGTCGACCTTCTATGATCCCCGCCTTGGCAAATACAGAACTCACATTCTTGTTGACAGAAATCAAGGCTTCCCCAATTTTCCTCTTTGCACTTTCAAGCTCTGTTGGTATTTCGATTACTGCAATATTCCCGATAGTATCGAATGCTCTAGGGAGCAATTCAAGTTGAGACGGCGTAAGTTTATTGGTCAAAAACTCTTTCAAGTTCCTAGGCTTTTTCTTTGTTCTAGCTTTAAGGCTTCTATTGACCATTCCATATTGACCTATCTCTTCTGAGATTTTCATATCTTCCTCTGAAGAGGGTTTTCTTATTAATGGAACATATAATCGAACACCGTCGCTTTCGATTTTCCAATTCTCATTAAAGAGTTCTAATATTTTCAGGATTTTTCTAGCTTTTTCTCCTCTGTCTTTTGAAACGCTCAAACATAAAACAGAATCCATTAACCACACCAATGATATAGGCCAAAAATGGCGGGCCCGAGGGGAATTCCAGCCAATTCTCATTGAAAAGGCATTTGAACCCCCGATTCAGCTCAGCTCATATGCATGGCAGATCTGCTGGCTTAGAAGGCCAGCGCCCTATCCTGGCTAGGCCACGGGCCCTTTAAGAATAAAGTATGAATGTTGCTTTTAAACGTTAATGCAGGAGCAGCCTCGCCCAATTAAAACTTATATCTTTATTAGCTTCCTTCTGCTCATTCGCACTATATGCCCGGCTAAATCCACTACCGCGTCTGCATTATCTATAATGATTCCATCGCTGCTGGCTACAACCTCTCCTCTACTTAGAACTTCTCGATCGGGTTGCTTTACTGCTCCTGCATCGCCTTTTAATCCATGCTCCGCTATCCTTTTTCTTACTGTTCTTGCCAGCTCTCCACTTTTGCTTATTGGCTGATCAAAATAGAATAAGGTTGTTCTTGGGAAGCATTTCACTAACAAGTCCAAAATCAGCTTTATCGCATCATATGTTACTTCTGCTACCTTATAATTACTGAAAACGCCTGTAATGTCGCGTAAGACCCCATCGTCACAATCTATAATCGGCAATTCTTTTAGCATGCTCTCGATAACTATTATCTGATTGTATCCGTCTATTGCCAATACTTTGTTTTTAATTTCTGTTACTGAAATAAGCTTATCCTTTCTTTTTTCTGCGTCCTGCGGGGGATATATGGCTCTGAAAAGAATATGTCGCTCCTCATTATCGAGCAGATACTTATCCCCAACAAGATTCAAAGCACTTGTTCTGCCGTAGCCCCTGCTTAGTAAGTACCTAAGATCCTTTGCAGCTTCTTTCATGTTCGATAAATTTGGGAGCTTGTTTTGCTTCATGTTGCCTTCTCTTCTATGATTTTTGACGCTCTTTTTAAGGCATCGTTAACTTTGTCGATTCTTGGTCCCCCTCCTTGACCCAAATCGACTTTTCCACCGCCTTTTCCTCCGACAACTTGGGCTGCCTGTTTTGCTATTTCTCCAGAATCTACTCCTTTTTCGACAGCTTCTTGGCCAGCCATCACAACGATGCTGACTCTATCTGCCAAATTACACAATACTACAACAATGTCGGGTCTATCTCGGGTGAGACTACCTGCAGTTTCAATTAGTTCCTTAATACTTTTGCCGCGGGTCGTTTTACCGATAAATGCAATATCTCCAATTTTCTCAATAGACTCCTCAAGTCTTTTCCCTTCGAATTCGGCTAACTCCCTACCTAGGCGCTCTACTTCCTTCTTGAGTACCTTCCATTCTTTAAAGAATTTTTTCACAGTCTGAGGCAGTTGATCTTTGGAAATTCTTAATATCTCGGAGGCATCCTCAAGAATATTCTCCTGCCCTTGAATATATTTAATTGCAGATTCTCCCGCAGAATACTCCAATCTGACTATTCCATCTTGTATTCTTTCAGCACCAATGATTTTTATGACTCCAACTTCTCCAGTTGCTGTAACGTGTTGTCCTCCACATGCCTCAACATCCCAATCATCTACATCCACTATTCTAAGCTCACTACCTGGTACTACGCCTCCTTGATATATCCTAAATCCAAATTTCTTCTCGGCTTCATTCCTTTCCATTATAGCACTTCTTACAGCACGATTCTCCATCACTATGCGATTTGAAAGCTCCTCTATTTTCCCAATCTCCTCTTTTGAGATGGATTTAAAATGAGTAATATCAAGACGTGCCTTTTCCGGAGTTTTCTCAGCCCCTGCCTGCCATATGTGATTACCCAAGAGTTCTCTTGCTGCCCCATTTACTATGTGGGTGGCTGTATGATGTCTCATCAAGGCGATTCTCCTTTCCCAATCAATCTTCCCGAGAACCTCTTGTCCTTCCTCAAATCTTGGGGCATCAACTTTGTGAACCACAATCTCACCTATTTTTTCCACATTGATAACTCTAGATTCGTTCAATGTGCCCGTATCGTGAGTTTGTCCTCCACCTGTTGGATAAAACAAGGTCTGATCCAACACAACATATCTACCGTTCATTATCTTCATTACTTTGGCCTTGAATTCTTTTTCGTATAACTCTTCATAGTATCGAAGACGCGTGGGCTTTACGACTTCAAGCTCCTCTTTGAGTTGCTCCAACGGAGCAATTTCTTCTCCCTTGATCTCTTCTTCAGTTTTTCTCTCATTAATACTCACATAGAAATCGCCGGGGATTTCTACATGTTTTCCTCTTTTCTCAGCAATCTCTTTTACTACCTCAGGAGATATTCCTCTTGATTCATATAGCTCCAGTAAAGTTTCCCGATCGATTTCTTCTTTCTTTTTGAACAACCCTTCAACATGCCTTTTTCCCTTTTCAAGCATACTATGATACCTATTGGCTTCAATATCCAGTATGTCGTCAACGAGATCCTCCGAATTAAGTACTCTTGGATAAGATTTCTTGAGATAGTTGATGTGCCTATAACAGATCTCGGGCAGATTTAGCCCCAGTTTGTAGACATCATTCAAACTCATTGCTCTTCGAAGGATTGTTCTAAGATTGTAGCCTCCTCCAACATTTGAGGGTATTGCACCATCGGCTAGGGCAAAAACAAATGTGCGCATATGATCTGCTATGGCATAAATCGCTTCAAGAGGTCCCAATTCTCTTTCAAGTTCACGATGACTAATACCTATTCGTGATGCTATCTCCCGTCTGACAGCTTCAATATTACCGACTTCTTCAACATCTATGAGGCCTGATAAGATTGCATATCTGTGCAACAGCTCTTTGTCAACGCTTATTCCTGACTCTTTTAACATATAATTAAAAACAGGCCCAAATGTCGCTTCATAAATGGTTGGAGTCCCTTGTGTAAACCAGCATGTCCTCTCAATACCCCAGCCAACGTCAATTATCTTAAAATCCATTTTCTGATAGCTACCGTCTGGCAAGACCTCATATTGCATGAAAACATTGTTGACAATCTCTAGTCCTCTTCCAAATGCCTCAAGACATGGGCCGAAATTACCCCCGCCAATCCAAATATCTTCCTTGTAGAGGACTTCTTCCGGTCTCAGTCTTAGATTTTGGGTTAGAAATTTGAAGTTGAGTTCAATACAATGATCCATCCAATATCCTTCAAGTCCCAGCCTTTTGGAATTGAATGAATGTTGTCCTCCCATAACAAAGAGGCTTAGGTGTCTTCCGCTTTTTCCTACATTATCAACATCGCTAAAACCCTTTCCCCCAAACCTAACACAAGGTTGTGGTACAACCAACGGATTTGCGGGTGGTTTTGTTACACCGCTTAAAACCCAAGGTTGAAAATCAGCTATGGATGCAATTGTGAAGTATATGTCATCACGCCATCGAGCAACAACTGGGTACTCTTTAATCCTCGTGTGTCCATGTTGCTCGAAAAATCCGCACCATTCATCAATTGTCTTATGAAAATCCCAGCCTCCATTTATCCTCTGATCAATGAATTTGTATCCTCCTACGCATCCTGTATCTCCACATGATTTCTCATCAGGATTCATTGTCCAGAAGTAACCGCCACAGCCTCCACATTTTACTCTTTCAAAACCTTTTTCCCTGAATAACTCTACTTCGTACTCTTTCCGATTGAATATCTTTCTCAAATTCTTTTTTGAAATCAACAGGCCCACCTCGACATCGGAAAGTGATTTATCATATTGAATCTAGTTATCACTTCTAATGGTGGCTAATCTATTAATTAATAGTGATTTTTTTCCTAATTTAGAATAATTGGAATGGACATCAGATCCACAAAAAGGAATAGATTGGTTGCCCTCACCCGAACAATGCTCCCAAACCTGCTGTAGCCTCTTCTTCCTCTTCTACCTTTACCTCTTTCTTCTTCTCTTTGGCAGGTGTTTCAGTCTTCGCAGTTGTTGTAGGCGCTGCTACCGGAGCTATTGCAGCCATCTTAGTAGCTTCCTCTATGTTTACGTCCTTGAGTGCAGCAACCAATGATTTCACTCGCGCTTCGTTGACTTTTGTTCCTGCTGCCTCCAAAACTTTGCCAACGTTGGCCTCAGTAATCTTTTGTCCAGTTTTGTGGAGCAGCATTGCAGCGTAGACGTATTCCATATCATACACCTCCGAATTATGAATTCTTTACATGCATCTCTTCTCTCTTTTTTTTTTACTCTTGATTAAGTAGACTCCTTATGCACCAGTGCATATAGGGCATTAGCCTCGGCTTCTGCCCTAGATAATGACCCCTCTATGAGTCCTGGTATGAATATTTGGGCATTTGCCGAGAGATTATTTATCTCCATAGATGCCTTTTGAAGTAGAATGCTTATGTTATCGGTTGTCGGATATGCCATGGAGACTGCTAGATTGATTGCTTCTGCATAAGCCATCTTTATTTGATCAAATATCCTTTCGATATCGGTTATTAGGTCCTCACCGGTGAAGATTGCTCCATTTTGATATGCCGCGTGTAGAGTCAGTCCAACTTCCATTGGGGTTATGCCCAGTTTAGATAGAATCAGTGCTACTTTTCGGGGTACTTCTTCACCTTTTTTGACCATAATTTTGTCTTCTGCTATCCATATTGTCCCGGATTTGATTTTGGTTCTTAGTCCCAGATCTCCCAATTCAGTTATCATGGGGCCCGGCGGGAATCCTGTGTTTCCTTCGGGAATTATGATATCTTGGGAGGGAATATTCCCGGGTTTTGCGGGGGCCTTCGTTTTATTCTTGTCTAGAAATCTGGCTATCTCAAACGGATCTTTATTAATGAAAAGGAAGGCTATTGTTCCATCTATCTTGTCCATTAGTTTCTCGATATTCTTCTTCGTTCCCTTAGCTTTCTCTATGGCTCGTTTCATCAACCTGTTTTTTGCCATTCTGATAATAGCTTCCCCTCTTAGTTTCTTTCTAATATCTTGAACCTGTTTTACACTCAATTCTTCCATCTTTACTAGGCCAACCACATCGTATTCCTCGATGTATTTTGCCAGCTGCTCTACTTCCCTTACCTTTGTCTCGGATACTTCCCTCTTTTGAGCTGAGATACTCATTTAGCCCACATCCTAGAGCTCCAGTTTTACTGTAGGACCCATGCTTGTTTTGACATAGATTGATTTGACGTTTTGCATCCCTTTATCTAGATTTTGTTCAAGAAACATTAATATCTCTCGGATATTTTCTGCGATGCTTTTGTTATCCAAATTCTTGTCTCCAACCTTAGCCTGTACGACTGGACTCTTCTTCATTACTATTCTTACGGTTTTACTATACCTTTCCAAAACGGGCTTAATGTCTGATGTTGGTGGAATAATGCCTCCTCCAGGCTTAGGCATCTTTCCTCTGGGTCCAAGAATCGGTCCCAGAAATCTCCCAATCAGCGGCATCATATCGGCGCTTGCTATGAAGAAGTCATTCTCGTTCACTATTCTTTTGGCTGATTTCCTATCAGTGGCTAATTTCTCTAAATCTTCTTTTGCCAGAACCAAATCTGCTTCTTCTTTCTTGGCTTGAATTGCCAAATCTCCCATAGCTATGACGCATATTTTGGGTTTTTTAGCAAGACTATTCGGTACAACTACTTCTGCATCTATTCTACTCTCTGGTCTTTTGAGATCTATTCCCTTTATGTTAACGGCGAGGTCAATCGATTCTGCAAAGTTTCTTGTTTTTGCTTTTTTCTTTGCCTCAGCAACTGTTTCTACAATCTTATCAAAGTTAATTGACATATTCCAAACCCCATAATAACAAGGGAAATGGTAATCCTCAAGAGGAGAATTGGTCGAAGTTGTAGGAAAGAAATTTGTAAGCTCTCTATTTAACTTTATCGGGAGAAAGTCACAGATCTTTCCTCTAAAGAATTCTTGTCGAAATCTAAACTCATTCTACCTTTGAGATTAATTCATCAAGCTCTCCTTTATCCATTTTTTTCTGAATATCCCTGGGATCTTCTCCATCTATGGTTATTCCCATGCTGACACACGTACCGAGCACGGTTTTAGCGGCCCTTTTGAGATCTCTGTCAAACATCAAATCCTTTTTTGCTTTTGCGATTTTGACTATTTGTTCCAGCTTAATATCACTGACTTTTTCTTCCCTAGGATTCTGACTTCCCTTACTAACGCCAGCTTCTTTAAGGATAAGCGCTGACGTTGGAGGAACCCCTACCTCTATTTCGAATTCCTTAGTTTCTTCATCAACTATTATTTTGACAGGTACCTTAAGACCTGTTAAATCCTTAGTTAGTTCATTGATCTTTGTAACTACTGCGTAGAGGTTTACACCTGTGGGTCCGAGCATCGGTCCAACCGGAGGACCGGCACTGGCCTTCCCTCCCTCAACCATTGCCTCAACGCTTACCTTGCCCATTTCAAATCACCCTCATACAGCTATTGAAGAAACGTTCAAACGAATTATAAAATTTTCGTATTTTGAAGATGGACCACTAGAGGTGAAATTCCTCCTCCTCTTCCTCCTCTTCCTCCTCAAATTTGCTGGTTTTCTCAACCAGCTTAATGTAATCGGCATGCACTTTTATGGGAATTGGATATGCGGATTCAAGGAGCTCAAGAACGACTTCGCTCTTTGAGGTATCTATCCTTGAAACCCTAGCCCTCTCTCCTTTGAATGGTCCGCCAATAATCTCAACAGTATCACCAATATCTAGTCCCTCTGTGGCCGGTCTGGGTATCAGCGCATGTTCTATCTCTGATATGTCCACTTTTCCTACGACTTTGCCCCTAACGTGAGGTATTCCTGATATGACTTTATCTACTTCCTGCTGGCTATCTGCTTCAACGAAGACATAGCCTCTCAAAAGCCAAGAAACCAATACGGCCTTTAGGTTTATCTTCATAGTTTTCGCTCTTGATCTTATCATCTCTGCTACACCTTTTTCCTGGCCTATGATGGTTCTGACAGCAAATATGCTGGTCTTAACTCTTGCAATTACCAAGATATGCATCTCCGATTATCTAAAAACCTGTAAATGCCCAAAATATTATTCTAATTATAAATGCTATAACACCCAAGACTACTATGGCAAGTAGACTCATCCTGACTCCATAGTTAACCTCTTTCATGGTAGGTTTTCTTGAAAGCTTTATAACTCTCTTAGCTCTTTCTATGAAATCCCTCAGTCCCATTCCTGAAACCTCGAAGAATATCTTGATCTAAAGTTCTTCAAGGCCTAAGTTCTTCCCCAAGTTATTAATCTTTTCCCCGTTTGCGCCAAAAATGTAGGGGGACCTAACACCTGAAACAATAATTATCACTTGAACTCGATCTTTTAGTGTATCATCAATAATTGCCCCCCAGATTATCTCTGCGTCAGGCTGAAGCTTATCTGAGACGACTTTAACTGCTGTTTGAGCTTCTTTCAGCGTCATATCTGAACTCCCATTGACGTTTATAAGCGCAGCGTTGGCTCCTTCTATGTCTACATCGAGCAGTG
Organism: Candidatus Hodarchaeota archaeon; assembly: GCA_048886745.1. Classification (GTDB taxonomy): domain Archaea; phylum Asgardarchaeota; class Odinarchaeia; order Odinarchaeales; family JBHLKK01; genus JBHLKK01. Next base: position 12,130 of record JBHLKK010000005.1, read on the forward strand.
GGTTGCTCAATGCATTCTCTACTGCATCCACGGCCCTATCATTATTATCTGATTCTCCCATTGCAATAATTGCAACTCCTCGATTCTTCATGATTGTTCGTACATCTGCGAAATCTAGATTTACCAATCCTGGCCTAGTTACTAGCTCGGCTATACCTTTGACTCCTCGTATAAGCACCTCATCTGCCACTTTAAAAGCTTCTGAGATGCTCAAATCAGGTGCGAACTCCAAGAGTCTATCGTTTGGAATAACGATAACAGTATCTGATACTTCCAAAAGTCTTTTTAAACCCCTTGCTGCATTTTCTTGTCTTATTTTACCTTCAACTTTGAACGGCAAGGTTACTACCGAGACTGTTAATGCCTTTTGCTTCTTTGCAGCTTCTGCAAAGACTGGAGCTGCGCCTGTGCCAGTGCCGCCGCCAAGTCCGCATGTAATGAACACCATATCAGCTCTTACCGAGTCTCTAATGTCTTCGATGTTTTCCTTGGCAGCCGCCTCTCCAACCTCCGGATCATTACCTGCGCCAAGCCCGCCTGTCAATTCCTTTCCGATCAGAAGCTTATAATGAGACTTGGTTTGAAGTAAATCCTGAGCGTCTGTATTTACGGCCAGCGTTTCAGCTCCGTCTATTCCTGCCTCCATTAAGCGGGTTGTCGTATTATTCCCAGCCCCCCCGATACCAACCGCCAGAATTCTCGCCTTTACATCTTTTAGCACTTCTTCCAGATGAGTGTCTGTAATGTGATCCTCAGTACGTGCTTTCTTTAGGGCCGATTCTATAAGCGAACGCATCGTATGCACCCTCGACCAGAAAACGAGATTAAGTCGGAATAATCTATGCCTAACTTCTTTCTTTTCCAATAAATTCTTTTCTTTATACACGCTCAAAAGTAGGATTATATTCCCCCAGTAATACGCTGGTATATATGATGCGATTATGAAATTGATGATTCTTGGATGAGCCAAGGCGCCATATAGTTCAATCCGTCTACATGGGAGGATATTTCACATCATATCGCGGGCTTTTCGAACGTCAACTTCAACATCCTCCGCCATTTCTATTATTCTAGTCCTTTCCTTTCCTCTAACACCTTTCCAGTCAAGAACCAGCATTTCGGCTCTATCGGTAGTCCTCTCTACAAGTTGCCTTAGCATCTCTTCAGTGATATGGGCGGTGGCATACTTTGGAACTATATGTCCAAAAGCAGCTTCTGTATCTAATCCAAGCTTTGTGAATTTCGGGGCATAATGCCCTCCTCCTACTCCGATCGATCTTAATCCTTTTTGGGGCGAATCTATGGAGGATATGATGGCCTTGGCAGCTGCCAACCCTGCTTCTTTATGTTGCCATCTCTCAATTGTACTTCCAATTTCTATATACATGACGGGAATATCAAGAGAGGGACCATGGTGCGTTGCTTCATAGCTGACTCTATACTCATCCAAGCCGAGATCTTCTTTTGCTGATAGCAACTCTCTGAGGGCTGATTTCATCTCGTATACAGGGGCGATAGAAACCTTCTTATCTTCACCCCCAGATTCTGCTTTGTGGAAGTTACCTGGGACGTGAACAGTTAGGACGGGTAATCTGCTTTCACTCGAATGTCTTGAGGCGCAAATTACAAGTTCTGGTGAAAAGGACTCCGAAATATGGGATGAATAAATAATATCCCTTGTGGTAAACGCCAACTCAACTTTTTTTCCACCGATAATTGTTCGATGAACGGCATTTCCATCAAATGTTTTATCCATTTCCTCAAAATTGCAGATTGTGCGTAATTGTTTGACAATGGTCATACCTGCAACATCTATTTTTGAAGCCAAAATTAGTATCAAAATATTATCGCCTCCTCCGAACACCTCAAGGAGACTCCCTCCGGTAGGGAGGAGAGGAATTGAGGGGTCCTTAGATACGTTTTTGGTGCATATACCAACAGGTCTAAAGGCACACATCTCTCTGATGTGGAAACGGTTAATGACCTAAGAGAAGACCGGGTGAAGCAGGCTTCATAGCGCAACGCTACATGCGGATTACTGGGCTGGAGCGTTGTAAACCGCCCCCTGATTTGACATGTGATGAAGCCAAAGCCCATCTGGAAATTGCGGTCAAGCAAAGTCATAAGCTCCTTCCTACAGAGGGGGTAGTTTACAAAAGGAGCACCAGTAGTGCCTTTTGAGCATGAAGTCTGTTTTCGGCCTGGTCCCAAACAATTGAATGCGGACCATAGAAGACCTCATCTGTAACTTCGTGTTTTTCACGAGGAAGACAGTGCATGAACAAGTAATTTTCGTAGGCAACTGAACATAGCTTCTCTGTAACTTGAAACGAACTGAAATCCTTCTTACGTTTTTCAGACTCTTTCTCTTGTCCCATGCTTATCCAAACATCGGTATAGACAATATCTGCGTCCTTTACTGCCTTCTCAGGTGAATTACTTATCTCTATCCTAGAGCCGGAATTCGTTGAATTTTTCTTGGCAAGACTTACGACACTCTGGGTTGGTTCATATCCTTTGGGAGTTCCAACACATATGTCTATCCCCATTTTGCTACAGCCAATCAGCAAGGAATTGCAGACATTATTCCCATCTCCTACAAATGCCAAACTCAGACCATCCAAATCTCCTCGTTTCTCTCTTATCGTTAAGAGATCTCCTAGTATTTGGCAGGGATGAAATAGGTCTGATAGACCGTTAATAACAGGGATTTTTGCATTCTCGGCCAACTCTTCAAGATTATCGTGAGAGAAGACTCTCGCCATTATACCATCTACATATCTGTTTAAGACTTGAGCAGTGTCTGAAATTGGTTCTCCACGTCCAAGGTGGATATCATTCCACCCAAGGTAAATGCTGTATCCTCCCAGCTGATTCATTGCCACCTCAAACGAAACTCTAGTTCTAGTAGACGGTTTTTGAAAGATCATGGCCAGATTCTTTCCTTGAATTAGCCTATGAACCGCTTCTCTTGCAGTCTCCCTCTTTAGGTCACTCGCTGTATCCAACATCAAGCTAATCTCGTGGGGTGTAAAGTCCTGTAGCGTCAAAAAATCTTTTCCTCTTATGTTCTGCATGGTTTTCCCCTCTTATCGTAGCCGCTATAATTTACGTTTTAGTATTCCCATCATGATAGAATAAGGTTTGCAAACTCCTCCGAGTCAAATCTCCTCAAATCGTCATATCCTAAACCAGTTCCCACATAGATTATCGGCTTTTTTGTTATATAGACTATGGAGAGAGCTGCCCCTCCTTTTACATCGGCATCTACTTTGGTGAGAATTGAAGCATCAATCTTGACTGCTTCATTAAACTCCTTAGCCTGTGATACTACATCGTTACCTGCCAGAGCGTCTCCTATGAAGATAACAAGATCCGCATCGGAAACTTTTACTATTTTTTTCATTTCATCCATCAGATTCTTGTTGGTTTGAACGCGTCCTGCTGTATCTACTAAGACTGTTTTTATATTTCTGGCTCTGGCATAGTTTGCTGCATCATAAGCAACAGCTGCGGCGTCAGCGCCATAATCATGCTTTATTATACGGACTCCAAGTTTTTCGGCGTGTTTTTCTAATTGCTCAATGCTTCCTGCACGGAATGTGTCACTGGCTGCCATAACTACAGAGCAGTCCTTTTTCTGGAGCAGTCTGGCGAATTTGGCTATGGTGTGGGTTTTTCCAACACCATTGAATCCAACAAAGACGATCACAAATGGGTCTGTCTTCTCCTTCACGAGCTTAATTAGGTCAACCCTGTTATCGTCCGATATTTTCAATACTTCACGAATGACCTCTCTAAGTGTTTCTTCCACGAATTTCTTTATGTCCTCTAAACGACCTATCCTAGTTCCGATTAGCTTATTCTTAAGGTCTTCTGCAATCATCTCTGCAACAGTTACTGCCACATCATTACCAATAAGCGCTATTTTCAAATCCCAAAGTGCCTTATCTAATCTCTTTTCGCTAAGCTCTTTTGTTGCGATTTTTTCCTTGAAACTTCTTAGACTTTGTTTGAGTTTCTCGAACATTTGCTCTCCCACGATAAACTTTAGGTAATTATAGGAAATATATAACTACCAAAAACTATTTAGACTTGCGTAATAGTTCCTCTACTTGTGGTCTAGCCTCGTTGATTTTGCTTTGAATCTGTCTAAGCTGAATTTTTAAGGAGGTTGATGCCTTAACCAGTTCCTCTTCTCTTTCCTCTAGTTTTTTGACTGCCTCTTCTACGTCTGTTTCAATAACCACGCCCGCTCCTATTCCTATGATGGCCTTGCTTATGTCACCAAGCCGAGCTTTTATATACGAATTAGCTCCAATTGGAGCAAGAAATTCTTGGTTTGCTTCTTTGCTCTTGAACTCCTTAAGTGTGAATTTTGTAATATTGAGTTCAGCAATCACCGAAGATACCAACTCAATTCGTCTTTGGAGGGATGAGGCTTGAGCTTCATACAGATTTAGCTCCGCAACTGCTTTTCTAATCTCATCTTCAGACATTCTTTGAACACCCTTCCTTTAACTTGCTGTTTCTTCTATCTCTTCGATTGCCTTTATTTCTATTTCTCTTCTTTTTACACGATGGTTGCTACCTAAATCTGTATAAATCTTCTCTATCGCGTCCTCTTTCCTTAAAGCTCTGACTACCTTGGAAAAGTCATAAACACGATCCTTTTTCCTAAATACTCCCTTGATTATGAAGTTCTTCACACTACTCATTTCTATTCCCCATTCTATGCTATATCCAATGCCTCTCCTATTCTGACAAGTTCAGGTCCGGTTGTTTCAAATCCTGCAATTGCTCCGTAGGAGTTTGCCAGAAGCCCCGACCTAACGTAATAGACTCCCCTATTTGTGGTTCCTAGGTTAACCGGAACTTTCAGAATCTCTTTTATCTGCTGTATTTCCTCTTCGATCGCATGGGGAGCAACAAGGACTCCTTTGTTTGTGGCAACTGCCATTGAACCTACTAATGGCGAAAGACCTATTCTTCCTTCATGACCTTCCACACCTAGCGTATCTTCGATAGCCTTCACTGCCTGTGGTTCTAGTTCCGGGTGGAAGATTGCACCATGGTCATTACAAAGAACAATGTTGCCAAAACAGGTTAGTCTGCTTGGAACTATTTCAACATTTAGATTGGTGTTCTTTTTGATGTGTTCTATTTCACTATCCATTACATAATGAGGTACGATTATTCCACTGGAATTTCCTGCTGCAAGTACGCCTATCAGAGAGCTCTGACCAATGTTTGCTTCTATCATAGGGGCTTTAAGCGTCTCCTCTATTATCTTCGGGATTTTTCTGGGAAGACCATGTCGCACAAGCACAAGATCATCATTCGCAAAAGAAAAAACGCCTAGATTCGGCGTTCCCAGGAAGTCCAGACGGTGAATAGGCAAAGAATCACACCTCAGCTAGTAGAACTTCAACAACGCCGTCGATATCTCTAGTTGCTCTGACCTTGATTTTGTGAGGGGGGTTTTCTATGCCCTTTTCCCATATTTTTTCATTAACATCCGGATTTATAAGAACCACATCGGCTTTCATATGCTTGGAAATAAATTCCCTCAGCGTTTTAACAGCTTTCTTGGCTCTACCCTTTGGTTTAATGTATTTGACAACTTTGTGTATTGGAACCGTATAGACTCTCTCCTCAACGATTTCTTTGGCAGGTTTCTCAGACAACTCGCGTCACCTCTTAAGGTTTTATCTTTGTCCTCCTCCAAAGCCTTCTCTTTGGATGCATTCTGATTCTTCCTCTTGTCTTCACAATAACCCATGTTGGCACGCTTTTATTTTCCTTAAGGGCATGTGAGAGTCTAAGTTTCTTTCCCAAAGGCTTGTTTCTCGCCATAGTAATCGCCCATCGCCTATCTGAATTTAATTCTTATGTCTCTCTTTCTACTCTGCAATTTTGATAATAGAGTCTTGAACTGTTCGTCAGACATCGGAAGCGAATAGCCTGCTCGAACCAGCTGCCCATTTTGAGCCAATCTTATTAATTGAATCTCAACTTGCTCAGCAAATTCAGGTTTGACCATCTTAATATTTGCAAGTCTGCCTCTAGCCTCCGGTGATAGAATTGAGCGCAGAAGCTTTTCCTTTTGAGCTTCCATCTCTTGTCGAAGTTGCTCTTTACCTTGCGCCTCTTCTATCTGTTGCTGCAGCCGCATCATTTTCCTTTGTCGGATCATCTCCAACTCTTCATCCGACAATATAATATCCTCCTACTTCCTGTCCTTCTTCTGGAGCGCTTGATGAATTTTATGCGCAGTCAAATCCAATAAGGAACGTCCTTTAGGTGTGAGCATTCTTCCTTTTTTCTCTTCTTTCCGTACGAGTCCGGCAGCCTCCAATTGTCCCAAGGCATTCCTAATAATTGCCCCGCTCCCCTTGCGGAAATGCTCGGGGCGGCTTCCCCTGCGTTTTTTTCCGCCATAGGCCGTTCTTAGTCTTGAAATACCTATGGGGTATGTTAGGTAAACCTTTCTTAAAATGGAGGCGCAGCGAACAAACCACCAATCAGGATCAGCAACTGTTCTTTCTTTGTGAGCGCCTGTTTTCACATAAGGTGCCCAAGAAGGCGGAGTGACCTGTTCATAATCCTCCTTCAGTATTTTGGCAACTTCTCTAATGAGCGTATCCGCTGGGACATCAAATACCGTGGTCATAACAGACACCAACAAGTATGATCAAAGTATAAACCGATGGTTTGAAAAAATAGTAGATTATTACTTTTTAACTTTATCGGATGAAAGTCTGTATCTAAGGAATCTAGATATAGGTCCAAAGCTATCAGTGTCTTCGTAATCGATAGAAGATATATCAATCCTTCATCCCCAGAATTTACTCTCTTCCTAGTTTTGCCTTTTTGTCCTTTTTTTAGTCAAGAACCTTGTTCTTCTGCCGCAGGTCAAGCATGTGATTACAACGTGGGATTCACGCCTTTTTCTTAGACGTACTCTACAGCTCACACCTGGCCGAAGAAATGAGTTACAGTTCCTGCATATTCTTCTACGCCACCCCAGAGGAACTTTAACCTTGCATTTTATTCCTATTCTTCTTGCAATCTCCACGTATCGTTGGGCTCTTTTGACATTCTCAGAATAAACTCTTTCCGCCGTTCTAAGTAACATTCCCACTCTCTCTTTTGCAATCTTTCTTACATGCTTGTGTGGTCGCCCCCGTCTTGACATACATTCGCCTCACGACAAATAAGCCATCCTCTTTAGAATGCCTATTTGATCACCTTGTAGGTAAATATCATATAAAAGGAAGAAGTCTCTTACAAGAGCTAGGAACGGCTTGTAAAACACATCGCCCCTGTAAATCAAGATTCTTCGCCTTGAGGTATTTGAAAATGTTGCACTTCTTGCTGGCTGAATCTGGACTTGAGGTAATTCCATTCAGATTTCAGAGACATTCTTCCGTTAGGCATCAGGCTCGCAGAAAGAAGAAAGATCCCAGCGAGTTACTTCTTGATGTGTCGCTGCATCATACCTTAATCAGTCAGCTTCCCAATGGTGAGAAGCGCGGTCGACCTGACATCGTTCATTTTTGCTTACTATCAATACTGGGAACCCCCCTGAATAAGGCAGGATTACTAAGAACCTATGTTCATACTATAGATGATAAGGTCCTTTTTATCAATCCGGAAATAAGGCCACCTAGAAACTATAACAGATTCGTTGGATTAATTGAACAGCTTTTCAAGATCGGACAAGTACCTCCAGTGGGTGCTCCTCTGCTGCATATCGAGCGCAAATCCCTTCACGAATTAATCGAGGAAATAGAGCCTCAAATGACAATATTATTTAGCGAAGGTGGAGTCCCGACAACTTCTGAAGCGCTTGTAAGCAAATTGAAAAAGGGAGAAGATACTGCAGTGATTGTAGGAGGTTTTCCTCACGGCGAGTTCAGTTCCCAAACGAGGAAACTTGCAGATGTGAATATATCCATTGATGCAGAGCCTTTGGATTCTTGGATAGTTGCTGCAAGAGTAATATCCGCATATGAAGAAGCAATCACACTTTCTCAAAAAAGACTATCAAAAGCCAAATAGTAGTATCGACAAAAGCTAAATAGGTCCCGAAGGGCAACTAGGAACTCACTGGGTTAATCTTGGCGGTTTCTCTACCGCTTCACGAATGTATTCTTGAAAGGATGATTACTTCCTTTTCTTGTTTACTTAGGCGATGTGCGTAAACCGATAAAGTTAAAATTAAATTGAGTTTACATATCCTTGATGCGGCCGTCGTCTAGTCTGGCCTAGGACCTTGGCCTTCCAGCAAATGCAAGCATCGTGCATTTGGCAGAGAGCCAATAACACGGGTTCGAACTGAAAGTATTCTAACTTCACGAAATTCCCGTCGGCCGCACCAATTCTAGTCTGGGCCCTTTTCTACAGCCTATTCCATTCTATTACGAAAATCGTAATGTTTTTATCGCATAGAATTGAAGATTTGGTTATGGACAAAATCGACTTAAAAATCCTGAAGATCTTAAAAAAGAATGCGCGGACCCCTTACATAAAAATCGCAAAAACCGTGGGTTTGACAGAGGGTGCAATCAGAAGACGGGTCAAGATTATGCTTAATGAAGGGATAATTGCCAAATTCACAATAGAAACTGCTTCCAAAACCGAGGCAATCGTGTTAATAAAAACAGATCCACTTAAAACTGAAAGAATCTCACTGGGACTTAAAGAATTCTCAGAAAAAATCTTTGAAATCTCTGGTGACTATGACATTGCTGCGTTTATCAATTCAGAATCAATCGAAGAACTTAACGAAAAAATCGATGAAATACGGACTATTGACGGAATTTTGAACACAAATACGTTGATCAAGCTTACTAATCGTGCTGGCTGAGAAAGGACTAATTTTGTAAGTTAATTCTCTTATCCTGAGAAAGGGCAATTAGCCCCTTGATATCCTGCAGATTATCCGATCGGACTGGGATGAGGATGGTCGACTGCGGCACCTAGTTATGTGGCAGCTGTGTTAGGTACTTGGTGGACCTGCTTGTAAATGGACGAGTTGAACAAGTGCGAATGCGCCCTGAAATAAGTTGAAAAGGAGCGCTGTTGTGTAGAAGGCGGGTTCTAGATTTGGGTACAAGCCGAGCATGGCTAGAATCAATGGAACCTGGAGCGGAACCTCGAGCAAGAGCCAAAAAAGCACGGATGTCACGGGGCTGGTCCGCGTTGCGGTCATCATGAGTTCTCTATTCAATGGATCTCGAAGTGACAAGATGATTAAGGCCCAGTTGAGAGAAAAGAAGATTAGACTGGAAAAAAACCAGAGGATGTGATCAGTGATGCCATAGAGATTAAGACCGACTGGTGTGAGGGCCGCAACCATCACAGCAAGTCCAATAATGACCATACCTCGAATCCGTGAGAGTTGAGCAGCATCAACCTCTTCTCGGCGAGTGACACCGATAAGAGCACCAAAGCCGACAAAGATACCTGCGATTTCAGCTATCGCAATAAACAACGGTAAGTCGAGGGCCACGTTTCCACCGCCTAACTTGTCATTATAATTGTGTTTGCTCCTACATCTTTTCCCGTTAATTAAGCGTCATACGCTTTTATATCTATCCGGTTATAGTCTACGGACGGTGAAGGATATGACAAATTCAGTAATTGAAGCCATAAACAACAGAAGATCTTGCAGATGCTATGAGCCAAAACCTATTCCGAGGGAGATCATCAAAACAATCATCGAGGCTGGTAATCGGGCCCCTTCAAGGGGAAGGCTGGAAAAAAGCAAGAAGGAAGTTCTTTTTCAGCCTTGGCGGTTTGTTGTTGTCGAGAATCCAGAGTTCAAGCAGAAACTCGTACAGACCACGCTGCCAATCTGGAAAAAAAGCACTGAACAAACCAAGGAGATGCTCCCTGAATGGTACGAGAAAGCAATGCGACTCTATGAGGTGATGGACGAACCCAAAGATATGGTTTACTATTCTGCACCTGTCATCCTCTTTGTGGTAGGCCCAGCTGACTATGCTGTTAGTTGTGCGCTTGCCTGCGAGAACATCATGATTGCTGCCCATTCTCTCGGTCTTGGAAGCTGCTATGTGGGATTCGGATCAATGGTTAAAGGTAATGCTGATATTGTGCAAACCCTCGAGCTAACGGATGATGAACGAATATACGGGCCTATCGTGCTTGGCTATCCAAAGGATATCCCTGAAGCACGCGCTATGCTGTCGAAGAAAGAAGAACCCAAGATCAAATGGATCTAGAAGTTAACTAACCTGTCGTCAAAAATAGAATTCAGACCAGCTAAGTTTAGTCTGACGATTGGATCATTCCAAAATCTCGAAAGTTAATGGAAGATTGTTGATGTCACTTGCTAAAGATTATCTGTTTCTGGTGATTATCTACCTTACAATTGGGAAATAGAAGCATCTAGTCAACAATGTCTTTGAGATATATCTTGTACTTGCCTAGCTTCCCACCATAATTCCCCGCTGATATTTTTAAAACTCCTTCTACATCTTCAATATTCTTGATAGTTGCTCTCATCGCTTCCTTTACAACATCGAGAGAAATACCATTTATCACTATTTCGGGAATAGAAACTGTTCCTTCTGGAACCAATGAATCAGGTATTTTTCCTTTCAGTGTTGGACAAAAGGGATGATTAGTGGTTGGGCCTATCTCAGGATAGTTCGTTTCAACCTTCGAACCTGCAGAGCATATGTCAAAGGGTGTGATTGCTCCATCTATCCTGTTTATTGCATCGACCGCCTTGTCTCCTGCCTCCAATGCAGCGTCAATAGTCTTGCAGAAATACCATATGTTTCCGCCCATTATTCCTTTAGAATAGCCTAAATGGCGTTCTATCAGGAAATCTCCCATCATGATTGGAATATTAATCATTCGGCGACCCAGATAATCAATTTCCTCTTCATAGCCGTCGCCACAATGTCCAACTCTGTTCATGATATCGATCTTCTTCTCTGAATCCAAGGCATTAAAGACTGTAGTAGTGGGTACGACGAGTATGCCTTGTCGTATTCGTTTCGCCAATTCAATCTCTAGAGTTTCTACCGCCTTTTCTCCCCCAAGTATCCATACCTGGATAATTGCTCCCCTACGCTCATCTGGTGTTTCAGTCTCATTTAACCACCTGTCAATACCTCCCTCCGCCTCTCCCAGTACCGTTAGGGGAAGTGCTGTTGCGCTCGTGACGGCTCTTATAAGTCTCTTTTCGTCCTTTGCGGTAATCATAATCCTGGCAAGCAAGCCATCAAATGCTTCCGCATAAGTATCTTCAATTTCTGGCTTCATCATTTCTCCTCAACTCACAAGTATTCATAACTTCATTTCAGATATTGTTGAAGTATATCAAATCCATGCTTTAGGGAGATTGCTTTACCTCAAAATAGGGGATGATTTGTGTAAGGTCTCTCTCTCGTATCACGTGGTCTGCTATTTGGACTAGCATAGCATCAGAAGGGCAAAATGCTATTTTTAGCTTCGCAACTCTAAATATTTCAAGATCGTTTACAGAATCCCCAATTACTGCGCATTCCTCCCATTCTAATCCCTCGGTGCTGAGGACATTCTCCTCAACAACCTGCCGCTTCTTATCGAAAGGCACATTTATTACTGTTTTGCCCGTTAGCACACCATCCTTTTGCTCCAAGTCATTTGCATAAATGTACTTAAAGCTCAGATTGTCAAATCTCTCTTTAAGAACACTTAACAATCCACCGCTAGAGACTGCTGCGGCGACATATTCCATTTCATTAAGTTTGTTTAGGGCCTCTTCAGCTCCCTTTGTTAAAGGAATATCCAATAACAGCTCTTTCACTTTCTCATATGAAATATCCTTCCACGCACTAGCCTCTAGATCTGCCCATTCTTGATAAGATAATTCTCCTTGGAAAAACATTTGCATATTCCGGCTATATTCCGTTTCGTCGAATGTCTCAAGTTTTTCGTGTAAATAGGTCCAGAAACTCCTCACTTCCAGCAAAACACCGTCTACATCAAAGATAATCAATTTGACCATACCAATGCCTCTCCCAACACTCATTTTGACAGCATAACTTCGGTTGCTTTGATAATAGCATCTACTATATTCCCTTCCTTGAGTTCTAACTCTTCGGCAGCTTCTCGTGCTATCACTGCTGTAATCATGAATGGTGCATTTACTCTTATTTGAACCTTTGAAATAACTCCTCTTTTATCGATTTTTAGAATTTCACCCTCCAACTTGTTCCTAGCGCTAAGTTCCATCATATGCCCCTCTTGTCTATCATAATCTCTGTTGCTTTTATAATCACTCTGGCATTAGCTCCTGCCGTTAGATCAAGGTTTTCAACGGCCTCCTCGGTAATTATAGAAGTAATTAATACGGGACTTTCTACTTTAATCTTTATTGATGCTGTTTGAGCATCTTTCTTAACCTCAACAATTTTGCCTTTTATTCTGTTTCTCTCCTTTGTCCTCAGACCATATGCCTCCCATAACTCTGGATTCTGGAGGGCATATTCTATATATACATTGAATCTTTGGAATTTCTTCAGGATACGTTTGCCTGAGTTTGTAAGCCACATTCCCCCTCCCCCTCTAAATCCTCCCTTGAATCTCTCGACTACCGGTTTTCCCAATCTCTCCTCGATCTTTTTTAGCTGGTTCCAAGCATGTCTATAGGATATAGAAAGTGCTTCGGCAGCAGCTGCCAGGGAGCCCTTGTCCTTTATGAGCTGCAGTAACATGGCACCACCCACGCCCAAAATAGTCCTATCTCCAAACTCCAACCAGATTTTAAATCTTGGTTTTATCTCGTCTTTTGTCAAGAGAATTTTCCCACCCAATTAGAATTATTCATAGACAGATGTTATTCATTGATGGTAAAAAAACTTGACCTATTTCCTGTCGATATCTCTCTTGATACCTTATCAAAAAAAAGGAAGGGAATCTTATCATACTACTGCAGCGTATATTCCTGCTATTATGACTAGAAGTGCTCCGATGTCGCCTCCGAAGATAATCGAAATCACTCCGAGAATGAGAAGTGTTATCCAGTGGATATCTACCTTAAGAGAGATGTTGATCACACCATAGCTGGCCAATAATATAAGTGCAATGATTATCACAATTGCTGCTGAGATAATTCTTTCAAGTCCGAGGGGGAAATGTATGCTGATAAATCCGTATCCGAATATCATTAAGACTGCGAAGATAATAGATAGTATTGCTCCGATTACTGTCAATGCTCGTATGTTATTGTCATGTTTCTTTGAAGACTTCTTCTTGGGCAATGACACTCTCTCCTAAAACATATTTTATGAAGGTCTTGTTTTATCAAACTTCATTATATTTTTTGCGGAGCCTCTATGAGCTGACTCTCTAGAACGAAAAGTGGCTACTACAGGGTTTCTGTTGGTGGTCTTTTGATCATTTGATATGCCGGGTATGTTGAAATAAGGCAGGTCGCAAAGAGAATGACTATTATAGTTGTCAAAACGGCCAACAAGGTAAAGATGGAGGGCCAAACCGGCATCGGAATCAGAAACAATGCTATGAAAACTAGACCAACAACTATACCCAATACCCCTCCTCCTGTTGTGAGTATGACACTCTCTGCAATAAGAGTCTTGAGAAGTCTCATACGCTTTGCTCCCAGAGCTCTCATTATGGCCAAATCCTTTTTCCTGTTTGTGGTCAATATGGTTAAAGTATTCACGATTGTGAAGAATAGTGTAAGAGAAGGCAGAACAGAGAGTATCGATATGAAGTTCCAGAGATTCCCCATAAATTGAATGTTTGTATTGACTAATGGTTGCAGACTAACATATGATAAACCAAGCTCCTCGATAATTGCTCCGGCTTCTGAGGTGAGACCTGGACTGTCGCTGCCCTTTACTAAAACTAGATTCAAACTTTCCAGTCCAACGAGCTCTTGAAGCTCGTCTATATTGATATAGAGAGTGTTTCCATTATTTAAGGGGTCTAGGATGATTCCACAGATCGCAAAATTCTCTTCCAAGAGAATCAAAGATTGCTGAAGGGGATCCTCAAAAGTACCAAATGCGAGGGAGTCTCCTATGGCTACAATCTGACTATCTGATCTAGTGATGAATCTACCTTCCATAAACCATTCTGTAACAAGACTGGCAGGGTCCAATCCCACAACCAGTGTTTCAGCATGTCTAGAATCTCCGATTCTTCTATAATTATCCGGATCGTTTGGATCAATTACGATGTGATAGATTTCATCAATGGTTGAGAATGCTAGCAGCTGACCGCTAATAACTTCGAGTTCCTCAACCTTTTCTAATTCTTGTAGCAATGTTGTATTAAATAAATAGCTCCCATTTAGAAAATCAAAATCCTCTATATAGCTTGTTTCAGATGAAGAGAATGATCTCATCATATTAGTGTATTGCTCTAGAACATCAGGGTTGCCAATAGCGAATATGTCTTGCCCCGAGCCTTTGGAAACATAGCTAATTGTTGTATTTCTGGCGAGGGCGGTCCCAAAGAGGAGAATTACAATAAGAGACGTGCCGACTGTGACTATGGCGAAAGTCCTACGACTTCGTCGTGGAATCGATTTGATGCTTCGTATTGCAACCCTAAATGATTGCCCCATCTTAGAAAGGAATTTGGAAAAGGCAGATAATTTTTTGACTTTTAGCTGTTCTTCGCTTTCCTCAGGATACAGAGCATCAACAACTTTCAATTCTAATCCACGAGTAATCTCCAAACTTCCAAAGACATAGATCAGTGTGAATGAAACAATGGCTACAAGAGCAGTTTCCAGAGAACGAAATCCAACGGGAAATCCAAAGCCTGCAACCAGAAACATCTGACCCATAGTAAAATATAACGCCAAACCCAAAGCAATTCCGGAGAGAATTCCGGTTAGTCCTATAATCAATGTTTCAACCATGAAATAATGGTGTATGTTATCGCTTAAACTACCAATAGCCTTCATTATTCCAATGTTGCGGGTATGCCTCTCCATCATTGTGGATATTATGAATGCTATTACGGTCGACGTTAAGATGAAACACAGTATAGACGAAAATATCACAAAGTGGAAGAAAAGGTTACGGAACCCAGCTGTTGTAAGCGCTCTCAAGCCGCCAGAAATGCTTATTCCAAGACTCCCTCCTAAATGAAGTATCAGTGTGTTTATGGATACTGCCATATTTAGAGAAAAAATCCCAGTGACCACCTCTCCCTTTCTTTCTTTTATGTCTCTAAGCGCAAAACTAGTCGCACTCATTATCCGACACAACCCTTCCTTCCACCAAAATGATCTTCCTTGTTGACTGCTTTAGGATTCTTTTATCGTGGGTTACCACAATAACGGTATTTCCTTCCTTGTGGTATTCTTTAAGAAGATTTGAGATTCTGAGACTATTGGCCTTATCCAAGTTAGCTGTAGGTTCATCTGCGATCAACAATGACGGGTTATTTGCAAAGGCTCTGGCAAAGGCAGCTCTTTGTCTTTCTCCCCCACTAAGTTGGCTTGGTAGGTGATCCTTTCTATGGGACAAATCAACCATTTCTAACAATTCTAATGCTCTTTCATGACTATAATCCTCCTCAAAGTTTGCCAGCTCCAGAGGATATATTATATTTTCTGAGACTGTTAAGACAGATACCAGATTGTACTCCTGAAAAACAAAACCGATGTTTATACACCTGAAGGTTGCCAACTCTTCCTCATCAAGAATCCCAATGTCTGTGCCGAAGACCGTGATCTTTCCATGTGTTGGGGAATCCAACCCTCCAACAATATTCAAAAGCGTTGTTTTTCCCGATCCTGATGCTCCATCAATAGCAATAAGACTCTTTTCGGCTATTGTCAGGTTTATGTTTTGTAAAGCATTGACATCCACTTCTCCCAATCTGTATACTTTGGATATTTCCTTTAGCTCAACAGCATTGACGATCGTCAAAAACCTAAACCCCCCCTCATAGTTAAGTAGGTATGAGACATATATGTCTTAGCGGAATTCAGAATAATAGATGACTGAAATCTAACTTGCTTTACGGGTCAGCTCAGGAATTGAGGCTATGATTACTGTGGCTATGGCCGCCGAGTTTATCATGATTACGAATTTAGCGGCTCTAGAAAGAGTTCTTATTGGTTCTGGAGGGATTAGAACGTAGCTTGCCGCAAATGGAAGAAAGTATACGGCGAAAAAAATCCCTAAAACAACTAATGACGCTCGAATTGCAAAACCAAAAAGTTGTTTTCTTTTGCCTTTTTTCCTTCGGACCAGCGCCTCTGTTAGAAGTATTTCAGCTGCTGCCAAAACTAAAGTCGCCCCCAGAGGTACTAATATCAATAGATACTCACTATTAACTACAAGAAAGACTTGTGCGAATAGTATTATTGGGATTTGAGCAATACCGGCTAGACCTATGAGAAACACTGCAATACCGATGGACGGTGCTCTTTTCCATCTGATAGTAACGGACAAAATATTCCCTCCATTGGTAATTCTTGAGACTCTTTCAGCTTTGCTATTTATTTTATTTTCGGTGGTAACAAAATATGGACCACTGCTTTCTATCAAACTACCTTTTGGCCGTTAACTCCCAGGTTCTGCAGAGGATTTTCCCGCCGATAAAGTTAAAACTCAATTTCTATATCAGATTCTCCTAGTGAATCTCAGCAAATGATCTCTTGTAGGTGATCTTAATTGTCAAACTCAAAAAACGTTGTACAATCCTTAAAGAAAGGTGATTTCATACTGGCAGATATGATTGGACGGGTAAAGGAAACCAATAACATATTTGATATAACTTTGGAAGATGTGGCCAAGAAAGAAAATCTGTTTTCTGAAGAAGCAATATACAGACCTCGATTGATCATAATCGGGGAAGGTTGGGTTGTCAATGGATTGGATGAAGCTCTAGAGGGATTAACACTTGGTGAAACAAAAACAATTGAAGTTACTCCCGAGAAAGGATTTGGAGAAAGAGACCCAAGTGCAATTAAAGTCCTGTCAATCAGAGAATTTAGACGGCAAAGTGTAAAGCCTCACCCTGGTATGCGCGTTCAGATAGGTGCACGTAGAGGTACAGTTGTTAGTGTCGGTGGGGGTAGGGTTCGAGTTGATTTTAACCCTCCACTGGCCGGAAAAACCTTGATTTATGAGGTCACTGTTCAAAAGAAAATTACAGCAGCAATAGATAAAATAAAGGCTCTAATAGAGCGTAGGATAAGCGATGTTCCTGTAGAAAACTTCAAAGTTAGTGTAAGGAGCAAAAAAGTAACCATAGATGTTCCAAAAGACGCCATGTTCCTTGAGGGAATACAGTTTGTAAAGAGGGGAATCGCAAAAGACATTAGAAAATTCCTGACTAATATAGAATCCATTGCTTACGTAGAAGCCTTTACAAAAGAGGATCTCCTGAGTTGAACCAATTTCAGACGTCGATCGTGGAGGCAATCAATTCTCTTCTTATATACCTTAGTGATTTTGATTCTATCATTATCATAAAGTCCATTTGGAATGCATTGCTTATTATATTTACAGGAGACCTGGTTGCACCCCGAGAGTTTTAATGTTATGGTGGCGCCTTCAAAAGCCGTTTTAGCATCAATTATGGCCTTGATCTTTGCTTCCTCAACTTCTACCACAATTATGTCCCCTTCATAAAGACTACAGGGATGCTTCTTTTTCTTCACTCTGACAATCTTGTAGATGCGCCCAGGTTCGAGATTGCCTGTGCATACTTGGCGTAGATTACAGCTCTCACAATCTTCAAACGAGTCGTCAAAAATGAACTCCGTGCCAACTTTCGCTTGTTTCTCTCCAATTGTTGCAATCGGCATTCTACACATCCCCTATGTTAGTTACTCTTTCCATCAATAAAAATGATACAAATCGGATTTCGTCGAGACTGAGATCAGAAATGCGTCAACACAGAAAAATCCTTTTTGTGGATGAGTAAAATTGCAATGAGGATCATCTAATGCCTTCAATACCTGTTGATATTCTGATCTTAAAGGGTGGTGACCTCTCATTTTTTGAAACTCAAAAATGATCCTGTAAAGACAATCTTTGTAATAGAGTAATTCGGAAATATCCCATCCTGTCAAGCTAATTGATTACTCCTGTGATTTTTGCCAGCCGTTCGGCAGCCTCCCTCGTTAGGCCTTTTACACCTAGTATTGTATATCTTTCTGGCCTTATTTTATGCGCATTGCATAGGGCCTCTATTATGTTCCCTGAGCTTACACCTAATTCTTCTGCTGTAGTCGGGGAGCCAATTTCCTTTAATGCGTCGCGTATCTTTTGCCAATCCCCTCCATGAAGATGCATCATCATTATGGCACCTACGCCACATTGCTCTCCATGCATTGCTCGATTCTTTGTAAGCAAATCTAAGCTATGACTAAACATATGTTCTGAACCGCTTGCAGGACGACTACTACCTGCAATTCCCATGGCAACACCACTGGAGATTAATCCCTCCAAAACTATTCTTATGCTTTCATCTACTTTTTGCTTGATTAATGATGCATTGCGGATTACAAGTTCTGCACACATTCGAGAGAGAGAAGCCGAATATTCTCCGTAGTATTCGTTTCTTAGCTTGTATGAAAGTTCCCAATCCTTCACAGCCGTAGAATTTGCGATTAAATCACCACACCCTGATGCTAAGAGACGATAAGGCGCTTTAGCTATGACATCCGTGTCTGCAATAATCGCTATCGGTGATTCAGCTTTAATTGAATGTGGCTTTTTCCCCCCTTTGATCGAAGCCCTAGGCGAGGCTATTCCGTCGTGAGAAGCAGTTGTTGGTATACTTATGAACGGCAATCTCTCACCGGTAGAGGAAAGCTTTGTAATGTCAATAACTCTGCCTCCTCCTACCCCTAAGACTATCGAAGGTTGAACTGATTTTATCTTTTTTTGAACAGTAGTCACCGTTTCTAGTGTTGCGCTATCCACCATTATTGTGGAAGCGTCAAATTCTGCTCCCGAAAGAGAATCGACAACAGTTTGTCCTGCAATCTTCATTGTGTGTGGACCGGATATAACCAGAGCATTTCCACTATAACCGAGTCTCGAACATATGTCTCCTACAATTGCTAGAGTGTTGCTTCCGATAGTTATCTCTCTGGGAAGCTGCATTTTATGTATTGACAATGGCGACATCTTCTCACCCCAATGCGTTAAAATAGGGATAGATCAATATTATAAATAGATTCATATATTTATGTTAACAAATTTGAGATCGTGGAACGTTATCTTTAAATACACGTAAGAAAAACACACTATAAGCCTATCTTATATTTGTGCTCCGAGTTTTTAGAAACTTATCTTACGAAACCCATCTGAGGCATAATCCATGTACCATTCATATACAAATGAGCAAATGCAAAGGCTCCTTACTGGAACAACAACGGTTGGTGTTGTCTGCAAGGATGGTGTAGTCCTGGCTACTGATAGAAGAGCTGTTTCCGGGCGTCTTGTAGCTCACAAGCACGCGGAGAAAATATTTGAGGTCGATACTCACCTGGGGGCAACAATAGCGGGCTCCGTAGCTGATGCGCAAACCGCAATGGACATATTGCAAGCATCTGCCCGTTTATATAGAATTCAGAAGGAGGCCCCTATTCGTGTTGGTGCTGCGGCTCGACTGCTTGCAAACATCTTTTTCCAGTCGAGACTATTTCCTTATGTTTTACAAGTTGTTATTGGTGGACTAGATGACACGGGACCTCGATTGTTCATACTGGATCTTTTTGGAAGTGTAGTCGAAGATAAGTACGCCTCAACAGGATCGGGGTCACCAGTTGCTTATGGAGTTTTGGAGGATTCATTTAATAGTAAATTAACCATTAGGGATGCAATACCCCTAGCTATCCGTGCGGTTCATTCTGCCCTTGAACGGGATGTTGCCACTGGAAACGGGATTGATGTTGTAACAATTACAAAATCGGGCTTTAGTAAAACGCCCGAAGAAGAAGTTTGGGCAGAAATAGAGAAACTGGCTGCAACCAAAAAACGGCATTAGATTGCCCCAAACACGTCTTGACCAAACTTCTAAACACTACATTCTCCAGGAGGAGATAAGAGTTTGTTATCTAAGGAAGTTCTAGGTGAAATAAAGGAACAAATAACAAGCGAATTGCCAAGCGATGCTATGATCTCTCGTATCGAGTTTGAGGGACCTGAAATCGCCGTTTACTCAAAGAATCCATTAGTTCTGATGGATAATGGCGAAACAATAAAAAACCTTGTAAGGCAAATCAGAAAAAGAATCGTTCTAAGATCTGACCCGTCTGTTAGAACTCTTCCGGAAGATGCTGAAAAGAAGATACGGGAATTAGTACCGGAAGATGCAGAAATAACCCAAATCTATTTTGATCAGAGCGTTGGCGAAGTTGTAATTGAAGCTAAAAAACCAGGCTTAGTCATAGGAAGAAGCGGTACGACTCTAAAAGATATAACAAAATCGACTTTGTGGCGTCCCTCCGTCATAAGAACTCCTCCCATTAACTCCAAAACCATTATGCAAATACGACATCTTCTTCAGAATGAAGGAGAAAAAAGAAAGCAGACTCTCCGAAATATGGGTGAAAGGATTCATAGACCACTTGTTTTCAAAGAGAATTGGATTCGAATGACTACTCTGGGCGGTTTCAGAGAGGTAGGGCGAACAGCAATGCTTGCCCAAACACCTGAGAGTAGTGTATTAATCGACTGTGGTGTCAATGTGGGCTCATCTATTCATGCTTTTCCGCGTCTGGATGTGCCAGAATTTATCATAGAATCCTTAGATGCGGTAGTTATCACACATGCTCACCTCGATCATTCTGGTTTTCTTCCGTACTTATTCAAGTATGGATATGATGGACCGGTTTACTGTACAAGTGCCACCCGAAATCTTATGACTCTGCTCCAATTGGACTACCTAGATGTTGCTCAAAGAGAGGGAAAGCTTCTACCATATAGCCAGAAAGATATCAAGAAGACCGTGCTTCATGCTATTCCCTTGGAATTTGGTGAGGTTACCGACATAGCACCTGATATTAGACTAACATTGCATAACGCTGGCCACATCCTAGGTTCTGCCATTGTGCACTTACATGTAGGCGAAGGCCTTCACAACATCGCATATACTGGTGATTTTAAATTTGCCAGAACACGTCTGCTCGAACAGGCCATCTCCAACTTCCCCCGTCTTGAGACTTTGATAATCGAAAGCACCTATGGCAGCTCCAAGGATAATATGCCGCCGAGAAGAGAATCAGAACGGCGGCTGGTGAATGCCATAAATGAGACAACAAACAATGGAGGAAAGGTTCTAATACCTGTTTTAGCAGTAGGGCGGGCTCAGGAGCTTATAGTAGTCATCGAGGAATACATGAGAAAAGGCATACTTAATGAAGTTCCTGTTTACATAGATGGCATGATATCTGAAGCTACAGCAATTCACACAACTCATCCAGAATATCTTGCAAACAATCTTCGAGAGAAGATATTCCACTATGGTCATAATCCATTCTTGGCTGACTTCTTTGTACAAGTAGACAATATGAATGAACGAACTGATATAGTGGAAGGGGATCCTTGTGTGATCATGGCCACCTCAGGGATGTTAACTGGTGGCCCTTCGGTAGAGTATTTCCGGCTGATGGCCTCAGATACAAGAAACAGCGTAATCTTTGTAAGCTATCAAGCGGAAGGTACATTGGGACGAAGGATTCAGAAAGGTTGGCACGAAATCCCCATGCGATCTAGAAATGGACGTACAGAAATCGTAAACGTAAATGCCAATCTACACACAATTGAAGGCTTCTCTGGCCACTCAGACAGGAGACAATTAATGAATTTTGTTCAAAATATCTCACCAAAACCCGAAAACATTATTACATGTCATGGTGAAAGCTCCAAATGCTTGAATCTGGCCAGCGCAATTCACAAGGTCTACCGTTTAGAAACAGATGCTCCGCAGAATCTGGAAACAATCCGTATTAAATAAAGATTTAGCTATACGGCTTCCTTGGGTTTCTTCCTCCTCCAGATTCGGACAAACGACGGCGTCACAATTATGTAGTTGTCACCCAACTGTGCTATGTCCCCCCTTAGACTTCTACAAAGTCCGCGGAGTCGATCTACTGTTCTTTTTAGCTCATTTGTGGCAGAGTCTCCTTTATGCACAAGAGGAGATACATTCAACACTAGGATATTTCCCTCTTCTAATTCATTGGCAATAGCAGGGACATCGTCAAGTCCGTATAAAGAAATGGATTTAATATAAATCTCTTCGAGACCAATTCTTTCCTCATCAAGGGGTTCCTCATCAAATACTCCTAATTCCTTTAGATATTCCTCTCCCTCTACAACGGACTCCTCATAGATAATGTCTCTTTCCTGGTCATCTATTTTGTTCTTTTCACGTCCTCTGCCAAAAAGTTTCTTGAGTATTCCCAATAATACCACCTAATGTGAGTGTATACCTTTAGGTTAGTTTTAGATTAGACAAAGGTCGAATTTTAAGCTTTATGTTATCTGGGAAATACCAAATATGTTTGCCTTGTTTTCTTGGCTAAGGCAACTTGCCACACCTTCATTCTTGGAGGTACAATCATTTTAAACTAGGGAAGTCAAGTCGTGTCAAGCTAGCAGTAACTATATCTTTCCTCCCTTTTTCTGAAATGTCTTAATAAAACCCCAGATAGTGTCTCCCACGTGATGAAGATTGTCTACTGCGCGTCCTCTTTTGCTTGTTTTAATTTCTATTGCGCTCATAAGCGCAATTCCAATAGCCAGCGGCCTTTTGTGGATTTCATCAACAATTACAACAATATCTCCGATTTCGATACCTTTGTCCGTCTCAACTATTCCTGGAGCCATTATTGCAGCTCCACGGGCAACGTAGGGGACAGCACCCGTATCGACCACTACGTGAGGAAGTTTAACCCTGCCTTCCAAAAGGGCGTGTAGCGCGGGAAAAATCATCTCTCTGTTCCTAACTAGGTGAATTCTGTCATTGATTGCGTACAAGTCCATATCTTCTAAATGAATCAACTCCACCTTGGCACCCTTGGGAACCAAGAGTTCAGTATGGAACGAAAGACCTAGTAGGCTCTCCCTTAGTCTCCTCAAATCCTTTGAACTTAGGAGATGCCTTTTTCTAACCTTCATTTGATACACCTTGAGGTCATAGTATATCCTTTTCTGCCAATAATTTTAAATATGTCTCACCTAATCTTCTTTGCGTATTTATTGTTTCTTTGGAGACATGAGATATGAGCGGACAAAGACCATTGGACTTATTGGAAAGATCGATAGACCAAAGCGTCCTTGTGAAACTAAAAGGAGGACGAGGTCTTCGAGGAAAACTAAAGGGATTTGACCAACATATGAATCTCATTCTAGAGGAAGCAGTGGAGCTTGTTGAAGTCGAGAGTGAACAATCTAAACCACTGGGAACAGTAGTAGTGCGCGGAGATAACGTGATTATAATCTCACCGCCACCGACTAAATAAGAAAAGCTCCTATAACAGATTATGAGGAGTTTTAGGTCTATGGGAAAAGGAACACCCTCCTTTGGAAAGAAGAGCGGGAAAAAAACCCACATAAGATGTAGAAGGTGTGGACGAAGATCCTATCATGTTCAGAAAAGATACTGCGCAGCATGCGGTTTTGGAACTTCCAAACGCATTAGAAGCTACAATTGGGGAAACAAAACTTTTAATAAAACACGAACCACATAGAAAATTTGAAGGTTTAAGAACAACAATTTTGAAGTCTCCTTTCTTCGATAATGGGATTAACAGACTAAATAAGGGCCGGTAGATCAGCGGAAGATCGCCGCCTTGGCATGGCGGAGAGTTTCTGCCCTTGGCAGGAATCCGCAAGCCAGGGGTTCAAATCCCCTCCGGTCCACCAGCCTTCTGGTGAGAGTGAAATGGGAAATATAGAATATAGATTGGAGATTCTTAATTTGCTGGACTTCTTTCAAGCAATGGAAGGAGCAGAGATTACAGATCCATTGTTTTTTGAGGAAATCAGAAAGCTGTCTGAAGAATGCACTAAGTGCGACATCAGATCAGTGTCTTTGAAGAGATTGAAACTAAAGTCTAGAAAGAGTCTAACAAAGGAAATTTTCAATAAGATTCGATTTTCTGCTCGGTTGAAGATAACTGTTGACAACGAAAACCACATTTTTGATCTACGCAAAATAGAATACTCAGATCTTCAAAAGCAGTTGGCACGTTTTGATAGTAGCTAAAGGGAGATCTTAAGCAATTGGTGGGCGGGGAGAGATTTTCTCCCTCGAGAGAACCCCAGGGTTTCGAACTCTCGACTTTCGTGAGTCTTTTCTGGACTCTCTCCGCGTCGTCAACGCGGCATCATAACCGACTAGACTACCCGCCCGCAGGCTCATTCTATCTTCTACTTGCTTTCCTTATAAAACTGTTTCATCGAATCTATTTCGAAAGTGGCAAATGCATATAATTGTTTTGCTACATTTATCTATAGATAATTAGAAAAGCTTAAAAAATGACGGAAATCATCTAAGAGTAAGCGGTCGTAGTCTAGTCTGGTTTAGGACATGGGCCTGCCAATCCGTAGATTTCGTTTCGGAGAAGAACGCCCACGACCCGGGTTCAAATCCCGGCGACCGCACCAATCCATACTTCAGTTTCACTTCTACGCTCTAAGCCCAAAAATGAGGCAGGACTCCAAAATAACGAGAATTAGAACATACCTTTTTTCGAGTATACCATAGGTCCTACTCTATTTTTGCTCCGGGTTTAATGTCTTTGTCCACGGTGAGGAGAACTATCTTTCCGTTATCTATGGCAGCAAGGATCATCCCCTCGCTCCTTATGTTTCTGATTTTTATTGGTTTAAGATTGGCAAGAACGAGTATTTTTTTGTTAATAAGATCTTCCGGACTATATTGGGGAAGAACCCCGGCAACAATTTGACGGAGAATCCTTTCACCAATGTCTACTCCTAAACGGATCAGCTTCTCTGAATTCCTTACTCTCTCTGCCTTAACTATCTTCCCGATACGGATGTCTAATTTGGCAAATTCCTCTACTGATATCTCTTCATCCGGCATAGCTACATCTTTTAGTCTTTGAAGGACCTTTTTTCGCTGTGCCTCTAACTGATCTTTTTCAATCTTTACAAAAAGTGGCTTCGGAGTCTCAATTTCAAGTCCCGCTGAAACATCTTCCAGCGCTGTATCCCATTGCTGCTCGTGAACATCTCCCCCAAGGTTGAGCATGTTCCAGATTCGTTCCGCTGTGAATGGTAAATATGGCTCTACCAAAACAGCTAATGCTTTCACAATGCGAACGCAGACGTTTATTGCGGTCTTCGCTTTTTTTGGGTCTGTTTTTACCGTGGCCCAAGGCTCCTTATCGTTCAAATATTTGTTTCCCAGTCTGGCTAGATTCATAATACTTAGAAGTCCTGACCTAAACTCGAATCTTTCGATGCTTTCGCTTATTGCCTTCTGAGTCTCATTAATATGTTCTTCGATTTGCTGATCATACTCATCATATTCAACTGCTTCAGGGATTTTCTTTTCAAAGAATCTATCCACAAACATTAACGCTCGATGAACGAAATTTCCCAAAACATCCGCAAGCTCGTCGTTATATCTTCTTTCAAATTCTGTCCAATTGAAGTCAGCATCTTCTGTGAGTGGAGATACAGCAAGCCAATAATAACGTAGCGAATCCGGACCGAAAGCCTGAATGAATTCTCTTAGGGCAATATACCATCTTCTGCCCTTGGACATTGGTTTTCCTTCGAGATTCCCATACGCATAAGTTGGAATGACATCGGGGAGTTTATAGCCACACCCCATCAGAATTGCAGGCCAGAGTAGAGAATGATGGTAAATTATCCCCTTTCCGATGAAATGGACAAGTTCTGTGTTGACATCCTCTTCCTTGAGCCAAAAGTCCTCCCAAAGTCGCGTTTTGCCAATTTTTATTGAAAGCTCCTTAGTACTGTCAACATAACCTATCACATTTTCAAACCAAACATAAAGTACCTTCCCCTCGGCCTTCTCAAGGGGCACAGGAACTCCCCAGTCAAGATCACGACTGATACATACATCGGTTAAACCGGCGTCGAGATATTGCCGTATTATATATTGCTTTCCATAGATTGATATGGGGTCTTCTTCCTCGATCCATTTGCGTAGTCTACTCTCAAAAGCTGAGAGTTTCAAGAACCAGTGCTCGCTTTCCCTCTCCTCAGCTGTATTTCCACAGGAACGACAACGAGGATCCAAAAGCTCTCCTACTGTTAATGCTCTGTCACAGCTCTCACACTCATCTCCTCTTGCCTCTTCAAAGCTACAGTATGGACAAGTGCCTATAACAAATCGATCAGGCAGAAACCTTATGCAGGTAGGACAGTAGGGCAAAACTATGATTTTTGAATAGATGTGCCCTTTATCGTAAAGCGTCTTAAAGAACCATTGAGCTGTTTCATAGTGAATCTCGCGTGTTGTTCTCGAAAAATTATCAAAAGATATCCCTAGTCTCTCAAAATCTTCTACATCTAATTTATAGTATCTATAAGCAATATCCTTCGGAGAAAGACCCTCGCTTTCTGCTTCAACAGAGATCGGAGTACCATGCTCGTCGGTCCCACAAACATAATAAACCTCATTTCCTTTTAGGCGTTGATATCTGACATATATGTCTGCGGGAATATAGGTACTGCGGGCATGTGCTATGTGGAGTTCATAATTCGCGTAAGGAAGCGCTGCGGTAACTAGTATCCTTCTCTTGGGTAGTTCCATCCCCTCACAAAAGTATTAGTCCAGTAGAAGAAGGAATATAACAACAATCTATTTAAAGTTTCCGAGTTTGCAGGTTTTGATTCTTCTCTGCACTTGACAATTGATGAAGAATACTTTTTGAGTTTTAGAAAATACTTAGAACATATGTTCTAAATATCAGCATGAATCTAGACAGGATGGGATTTACCCTCATGTGTGTACAAAAACCTTCCTGCAAAAAAACCTAATCTGGCTCTTCCTCTGTTTCTTCTCCGCGTACAAGTTTTTCGAATAGTTCCGATCCTTCTTGCGCCCCCTCAGCAATCAATATGTCTCCTTCCTTAATCTTCACACCCTTGTAAGGTCTGTAAAGCCAGTCATTATCGCGTCTAATTGCTATTATCTTCATACCAGTCTCATCCTTAATATGCAAATCTCCGATGTTTCGATCAACTATCGGTGAGTTCACGCCCACCTTCACACGTATTATTGTATCATCCGTCTCAGACATAATTCTAGCGAAAACTGGATGGGGCTTTATTTCTCGAAGTACGACCTCTGCAATCTCCTTTGCAGCATCAGCAATATTCTCGGTTGCTATGCCAAGTCTAAGCAAACTCAGAAGCTTCTTTGGCTCTTCAACCGTACTAGCCAGAGTTATGATCGTCTGTTCGAACATTACGTGTAGGTTATCTATTCTCTCCTCCATTTCACAGACATCTTCTGCTATTTCTCTGCTGCTAAATAGCAGAGCAGAATAAGCTAGATCAACCATCTTTTCTGACTTCTGCTTCAATGTGCGAAAGAGAGACTCAGCGATTTTGAGGAGTTTATCCTTTTCCTCGATTTCCTGCCACCTCAAATTCTTTCCTTTCCGGATGCTAGGGCTGAGAGGGTTTTGATTCCGGTTTGTGAACCTCTGGCAAATAAAATATCTCCAGATTCAACCTTTGTCTTTTCACCGGGATTATATATCCATTTTTTCCTTCTCTTAATTGCAATAATGTCTACACCAATTTCAGTTTCTAAACTTAATTCACCCAGATCCTTATTACTGAGCTCAGATTTGGAATCGATACTCACTTTAGTAATTGGTTCCTCAGAACCTCTTATCGCCTTGAGTATTAAGGGGTGTGCCTCTATGCCCTTAAGGACTGTTGCTGCGATGTCAGCTGCCGCATCAGAAATCTTATCTGATGCGGAAGCTACCCTCAGCAAAGCCTCAAGTTGTTCGGCATCCTCCGCGTCTCTGGCGGCCAACATGGCGTTCATGGCAACCAAATATGCCAGTCTATCTACCCGTTCCTCCAGATCCAAAACTTCTTCGGCTATGTCTCTATTTTTAAAAAGAACGGCAGAATATGCCAGGTCAATCATGAGTTCTGCTATATCCTTCATCTCAACTAGAGACTCACGAATTGAGATGGGTTGATACTCAATCTTATCCACGTTTTGTACACCGTCAGCTAATATTCAGGTTATAGAAACTGATAAAGATATTGCCAATTTCGTTAGATAGATTTTATTAACTCTTCTTGGATGTAGTCCTGTACGCTCTATTCCGTCTGCAAATGTTTTCGGAACCGCTTTCTTAATCACTTATGGAATTCTCTAATTTATTATATGTACAGGATATTTGAAAGCCAATAATCTTATAGACTCTTGCGAGGAATAATCCGCATACATTCCTCTAATATCCAGAATCGAGTATTTGATTCTTAAGGTTTTTCTAATTGAACGTTACTATTATCTATTAGTCATTGCTTGTGGAAATGCCATAAAGAAATCGGTGGTCATAGGACGTTGAAAAGGTCCGGCTTCAAAAAGAGAGCAACGGCATTCAAACTCAACATATCGGACATAATCCACGGAACTTATCACAAAAGTGAGGAAGGCAGCTTCTTAGATACACGATATGGACTGAAGATACTAAGGGCCCATATTATGGCTACAGTAATTGAGAAATTCGAATCCAATAATGAGGCTACACCTTCGAATGAAAGCAGAAAAGATTATGCAACCCTCACAGTAGACGATGGAACGGGAGTGATCCGAATAAAGACTTGGCAAGAAGACACAAATCTTATTAAATCAATAAGCATTGGCGACATAGTCGACATAGTAGGTCGGATACGTGAATACGAAGAAGAGCTCTACTTGATGCCTGAGGCAATCAACAAAGTTGCTGATCCAAACTGGGAGCTATTGCGTGAACTCGAAATAATCGAAGCCAAAAGAGAACACCTTCCTGCAAGGCCGGCGTCTAGCAAGTCGGAAATAGCTGAAGAAGATAAGAAAGATAGTTACCTAGTAGGTGAATTGGAAACCAAGGAAGAGACTGATGCTGAGATCGAGAGCAAAGTTGCCCTTCAGGGAACTCTATTTGAAATGATAGAACAATACAAGGAAGACGGTGTAGCAGCTAAGGATTTATTCCAAGAATTATCTGAGTTTTCCAAAAACGATATCAAAGCAGCTTTGATATCCCTTATAAAGGAAGGAGCCATATATGAACCCAGACCAGGTTACTATAGAAGAACATAAGGGCGATTAGTTTGGGTAAATTCGATTATGAAGAAATGCTAAAAAGGGCAAGATCTGTTCTCCCTTCAACGGTCTTTGAACATTCACGTTTCACAATACCAAAGGCTGACTCATTCACAGAAGGAAATAGAACATTTGTTCGTAATTTTAAGGAGATTAGTGAGACGCTAAACAGAGCACCAAAACATATTTTGAAATTCCTTCTTCGTGAGCTGGCCACAGCAGGAACATTAGGAGATACACAGGCCATATTTCAAGGCCGTTTTTCCAGAAATACGTTTGATGAACTCATAGAACGTTATACTAAACTATATGTCATATGTCCTGAATGCCAGAAACCCGATACGAGCATAAAGAAAGAAGATCGATACCTCTTTCTAGTCTGCAAAGCATGTGGTGCAAGAGCATCATTAAAACCATTGTAGGGGATTATAGTGAAAGTATACATGCATGTCATGAAAGTTCGTGGAGAAGTTCTTGTGGCAATATGCGATGAGGATCTGCTCGGGAAAACCCTGTCAGAGGGAAATATTAGGCTAAGAATAGATGAAAAATTCTACGGCGGTAGACTGATTCCTGTAGAGGATTGTAAGGAGGCTATTGATAATTCAACAATAACGAACATCATTGGTAGGAGAATAGTTGAATTTGCCATTTCTAATGGCATTGTGCATGAGTCTTGCCTTCTATGGGTCTGCGGCGTCCCTCATGCCCAGATTGTGAAGGTCTAAAAATCTTTATGAGTGTGTCGTCTTTTCATGGAGCTTTTTTGTGCAAAGTGCGGTACCGAACTAACAAAAGAAGGGTATTTTCACGGTCTATGTCAATCTTGTTATGAGGAAGAGCACCCCCTCTTTCAAATTAAGAAGCCTTCAGAAATCAAAATGTGTGCCCAGTGTCTGAGCTCTTTATCTAAAGGACAGTGGGTTGATCCAGCTACTCAGAACGACAAAGAAGCTATTGCAGAAGCTATAACTAAAAGCACACCATTTCTTGTTAAGCCGGCTGCAAAAATCTCGTATTTGAAGGTAATTCCTCATCTGAATGAGGCGAAACAAGAAAGGAAAAATCACCTGATTGTTCCAATCACGGTTGTGGGCAAGGGGAAAAGTGATCCGCATATGTCATCTTATACTGTCCAAAGAAATGCTCTGGTCAATGTATATTTTACAGTATGTGAAAGATGCAAGAGCATACGTCAGAGCAAATATGCAGCAGTATTGCAGGTGCGGGCGAAGGGACGAAAAGTCGCTGAGAAAGAAAGGAAGGCTCTCCTCTCAATTTTGGATGATGTCATGCAAAGAATTCCAAAAGATAGAATGGCTTTTTATGAAATTAAAGAACAGAAAAAGGGTTTCAACATCAATTTTGGCTCTTTGAGTGCGGCACGCAAAGTTGTCCTCGGTATAAAGAACTCCTTTGGGGGAATCTCTCGTGAATCCCGCAAGCTTGTGGGTGTTGACAAATCCGGCAAACGGATCTCTCGTACGGTAATCGCCTTGAGACTACCTTCATTTACCACCAATGACATATTGATCATTAAGGGCTTACCTAATCAGGTGATGTCAATAAGAGGAGATAAAGTTGGATGCATCAATCTAGGAAGCTTCAGACATGTTTCTTATCCCCTAACCAAAGTCTGGAAAGCAGAACTACTCAACAAAGAAGAAATAAAGACTTTTCTTGTGCTGACAATCCTTCCTGATACCGTCCAACTCATGGATACACGGTATTTTCACACATTTGAGGTTTCTAAACCTCCTTGGGATATAGGAATCAGTCAGGAGATAGGAGGGATAGTAGTAAACAACAGAATATATCTGCTCCCGCCCGAGAACTACCTTAAAGACGCCAACTCTCCGGAAGATTAAAACGCTTTTTTAGCAAAGTCGAGATATAGTATAAATGCTGAAAATCACTATGAATCCCTGTCTTTCCTGTCCAATAAGAGGACACATTTAAAAGATAGAGGTAGCACTTAACCATCGGAGTTGAGTAATTGCCTAGAAAGAGAACAAATGAACCATCTACAATCAGATATGTAAGATTACCTAGGGACGCCGAGATGTTTGGTAGTGTTATTCAGTTATTGGGCCACGATAAAGTAAAGGTCAAATGTGCCGATGGCCTTGTGCGTATCTGTCGAATTCCAGGAAGAATGCGAAAGCGAACATGGATAAGAAACAACGATGTCGTTCTTGTGGTTCCATGGGATTTCCAATACGAAACAAGAGGCGACATTGTCTGGAGATATACCCGCGGTCAAGTAGCGTGGCTTGAGAGGAAAGGCCATCTTAAAATATAATTGGGGGAACTTCTTTTTGCCAAGAGAAGAGGTGGAAGAAACAATCAGCCACCTTGAAAGGAAAAAAATCGATGAAAGACGGATTAGGAAAAAGCGCAGCGAAGACCTCAGCGCAGTTGAGGCTGTTTTCGATCGATCAACACTTCTAACGCTTTATCATTTGATTAACTCAGGAGTAATTAGCGAGCTCTTTGGCGTCATATCTACTGGGAAAGAGGCAAATGTCTATTGGGCAAAAGGGGGAGATGAGGACGATTATGCAGTCAAAATCTTCAGAACAGTAACTGCAGATTTTAAGAAAATGTCCGTTTATGTTCAGGGGGATCCTAGGTTCAAAAGGATAAAGAAAGATACACGAAGTCTAATCTATACGTGGGCCACAAAGGAGTTCAAAAACCTAACTAGGGCGCAGGAGGCTAAGGTCAGAGTGCCAAAGCCAATAGCGGTCCGGAATAATGTACTGGTTATGGAATTTATAGGCGATGATGGAATACCTGCCCCTAGACTCAAAGATATGGCACCAGAGGATCCTAACGATGCTCTGAATGTCATACTTAAATATATTCGGAATCTTTATCAAACCGCAAAATTGATTCATGCAGATTTGAGTGAATATAACATACTAGTGTGGAATGAGCCCGTTATCATAGATATATCCCAAGGGGTACTTATACAACATCCCTTGGCACAGGAATTTCTTCTGAGAGACATAAAGAATATCCTCCGTTATTTTCGTCCTCTTGTTAATGATATACCCTCTACAGAGACCGTTTATCGCAAGATTGTTGGAGGAAAGGCGAAGTGATCTCCAAAGAATTTTTGAAGGTTCCAGAAAGCAGACTCGGAGTAATCATAGGTAAGAATGGCGAAATAAAAAGGGAAATAGAAGAAACCACAAAAACAAATCTAAGAATAGACAGTAAAGAGAACACGATTCTAATAGAACCCATGCCGGATGCGGACGACCCCCTCGGCGTATGGAACGCCAAACACATAATCCTGGCGATTTCTCGTGGTTTTAGTCCCAAGAAAGCATTTACACTTCTTGACGATAACATGATGCTTGAAATTATCAATCTGCACGATTTCGTTGGACGTTCACCTAGCAACCTGATCCGTATCAAGGGTAGAATAATCGGTGAGAAGGGAAAAACTAGACGAGTAATTGAAGAACTTACAAAAGCTCACGTATCCATATTTGGCCATACGGTGGCTTTAATAGGTGAGCCTACAAATCTACAAGTAGCAAAGGAAGCCGTGATTTCAATAGTAAAAGGAGCCCCCCATAGCTCGGTTTATCGCTTTTTGCATAGGAAGAGAAGAGAAATTAAGAGAGATGAAGTATCTTTATGGGAACCCCCCCTAGATATAGATGATGAGACTTAATAGCAACGCCGATGGGAGTGAGCTAACAATTGGATGAAACATATGAAACTATTAGTCCTGCGGATTTTTTCTATAGGAATCGAGATATCGCTGGATTTGACAACCCTTCCAGAGCTCTATATACCGCAATTCGAGAGCTAATCGAGAACTCGTTAGACGCATGCGAAAGCGCAAATATACCTCCAGATATCAATATACAACTAATACAGTCTCGTGAAAACGAGTATCAACTTCGCGTAGAAGACAATGGCACGGGCATTCCTGCTGAAAACATACCGCCAGCCTTCGGGAAAGTTCTATATGGGTCAAAATATACTCTCAGACAACTGAGAGGAACGTTTGGATTAGGAGGGACAATGGCCATTTTATATGGCCAAATTACCACACATCGAGCCGTCAAGGTCATATCCAGCACAGGAAACAACGAGATAAACGAAATGGAAATCAAGATAGATATTCAAAATAACGTACCTCTGATAGAAAAAAGTGCAATTCGTCCAAACAAGAACAATTGGCATGGAATAATTGTAGAATTGACTCTAGAGGGAGACTATACCCGCGCAAAAAGTAAGATTTTGGAATATATCAGACAGATAGCTATTGTCTCCCCGTATGTAAGCTTAACTTTCATAGATCCTTCCGGAACCTTCTATACATTTGGCCGAGCAACCACCAATCTGCCTTCACCGCCCAAAGTAGTTCTACCTCACCCGTATGGGGTTGATGTGGAAATTCTGAATCGCATCATTAGAAAAACAAACACACATACATTGACGAACTTTCTAACTAAGCACTTCCATAGGGTGGGAAAAGCAATCGCTAAGAAGTTTCTGCAATTTGTGGGACTAGATTCTCAATCCAATCCAAAAAATCTTAGTTCAACGGAGGTATTGAATTTAGTCCGTGCAATGAAAGAGTTTCCGGAGTTCTTACCACCTAGTGCGGATTGTTTGTCACCTATCGGCGTCGACCTACTTGAGGCCGGCATAATGAAAGAGTTGAAACCGGAATTCGCAGCTGCTGTTCAGCGCCCCCCTTCAGCTTACTCAGGACATCCCTTCATTGTGGAAGTTGCGATGGCATATGGCGGAAAAATACCATCAGAGAAGGACTTCAAGTTGTACCGATTTGCCAACAGAATACCCCTTCTTTATGATGCATATAGCGATATTTCAATGAAGGTTATACGAAAAATAAAGTGGCAAAGATACAGGATAAAGCCAGAAATGCCAATCACTCTTATAATACATATATGCTCAACCAAAATCCCCTATAAGACCGTTGGTAAGGAGTTCATTGCTGATAAACCAGAAATTGAATACGAAATTGAGTGGGGACTAAAGGAATGCGCAAGAAAACTCAGTCGCCATCTTAGTCGCAAGGAGCATTTCAAGCGACAGAGGATGCGCTATAGCGCCCTCTCAGAACATTTGGCCAAAATAGCTGAGTTCTCCACTAGGTTAGCTGGTAAAGAAGAACCTCCAGACGTGATAAAACTACTTGAAAGGATGGAAAGTTGATTGAAAAAACCTAAGGTCCATCAAAAAGAATTGAGCCAAAAATTCATGGATTTGGGATTAGACGTATACGAGCAACTGGAACAAAAGGAATTCCCAAAATTGGCAATACCCAGCAGGTCAACAAGTAACATCAAATATAGCTCCAAATTAAGACACTTCGTTCTTGGTGAAAAAGAAGTTATCCGAAGCGCAAGTAACATTCGCCATCTAAAACCTTTTACACAGACTATTTGGGTTGCGTATTTTGTTCACAGGCTCCTAAAAGCAAATCGAAGCAGCACTCTGAGAGATATCTACTACTCGGCCGAAGCCGATGATATTAGCTTCAAAGACCAAGAAGAATCGGATGGAATAATAACAGACTTGGAAGCACTTCTCCGTATACCAAGGGAAGACTTCAAGGTCTTTCCAGAAGAAAGAAGTGCCATATTTGGAGACCTTACAGTAGAATATACGATTCCTGGGTATGAAGGAAACACCCTAAATCTGTCTTCAAGCCCTGATGGTATAATGATTGGTCCAGCCCTAACAACTTCAAATCTCGTCAAATGTCGCGCGGACAAAGTTATAGCAATAGAATCTGGTGGTATGTTCACTAGGCTAATCGAAGAACAGGCACACAAGAAGTTCAATGCCCTCCTCATCCACACTGCGGGACAAGCGCCCAGAAGCACTAGACGACTTATCCGCAGACTGAACAATGAACTGGAACTTCCAATTCTGGTATTCACAGATGGTGATCCGTGGGGATGTCATATAGCTATGGTAATAATAAGCGGATCTGCCAACGCGGCCCACATTCCTGACTTAGCAACTCCAGAGGCCATATGGATGGGAGTCTGGGCAACAGACATAGATAGGTATGCACTTCCAACGGAATCCTTTAATGAACACGATAAGAAACGAGTTTCAGAGCTTCTTCATGACCCTAGATATCAGTCGAAATTTTGGAAAAAGCAGCTTAAGAAGTTTAAGGAATTGAAGAGAAAAGCAGAACAACAGGCATTCAGCAAGTATGGATTAGGTTATGTCGTAGAGTCTTATATTCCTGAAAAGCTCGAAACTTTAAGAAAAATGAAACTGTTAGATTAGCTTGGGCGTTTTTGGTATCTCCTAAAACACCATGATAAAGCTAATCTTTGCTAGAAACGACAGGAATTAAGACGAAATTAGCTATAATAGAAACCAATTGCTCGATAAATCCAATCAATGTTTTGAGGGAAGTTCATGACCAAATTCAGTCTAGTTACGGGTGGTGCGGGCTTCATCGGTTCAAACCTAGTGAAAAAACTAGAGGATATTGGACGAAACATTATCGTTATAGACGATTTTTCAACAGGATCTCCAAATAATCTCGAAAATTGCTCAAGTGCTGTGAAAATAATTCATGGAGATTCATCAATAATTGAAACAATAGAATTGCCTAAATTGCAGGATATCTACCACCTAGGAATACCCTCTTCAAGCCCTATCTATAAACAGAATCCTAGCATTGTCGGAGAAACAATAACAACATTCACACGAATCCTTGAGCAAATCAAACAGAACATTCCAAAGACCAAGATCATCTATGCATCTACCTCATCAATATATAATGGAAATGAAATACCTTTTAGAGAAGACATGCCGGTTTACATTAAAGACTATTACACAGAATGCAGGTATGCCATCGAAAGAATGGCAAAGCTATATCACGACCTCCACGGAATCAATTCCATAGGTTTAAGGTTTTTCAGCGTATATGGACCTCACGAGGAATATAAAAGACAATATGCAAATATGATAACTCAATTTCTCTGGGAATTAGAAGACAACAGAAAGCCAATAATATATGGTGATGGGACACAAAGTCGTGATTTCATATATGTGAAGGATGCGGTAAATGCATGCATCCTGGCAGCGAAATCCAAGATAAAATGCGGAGTAATCAATATTGGAACCGGTATTGATACTAGTTTTAATGAACTCATTGAGTTGCTAAACTCGAAGCTTAGAAAAAACGTAAAGCCCAAATATGTGAGAAATCCGATAAAGAATTATGTCCAAGAGACACTTGCGGATACTAAGAAAGCAAAGACTGAACTAGGTTTTACCGCTGAATATACCGTTGAAAAAGGAATTGATAAAATAATACAATATTATTCGAAGATTGAACAAGATTGAGACCGAAATATTTCCTTTTTTTGAGATTATGCGGTGACATTAACCTGCATCCAAACCATAACCGCCTCTCCCAATGCATTACGGGTATGTTCGAACTCGCCAGTGTTGACATCAAAAATATACAATACACAATAGTAAATATGCCGCTCAACTGACTGTGTAGTATAAAGCGTGTCGTTAATCGTAAACATGTGTTCTTCACTATCTGCAATTATTCTGCTAAAGTTTCCCCAATGGGTGCAGCTATTGACCGGCGGATTAGTGTCACCAATGATCTGCCCCCTCCAGACATCCACTAGGAAATATCCTACATGGCCGAAATAGTTCTGAACCAGCACATTAAATGAGAATTGAGAAGCATTATTTGTTTGAATGAGACCTACTGCCAACAGATCCTGATTGAGAACAGATATGGTCGGAAATCCTTCACGGGGCGGAAATGTCAGTACTGTATAAAACAGCATTGAACTGGTGATGATGACTGCGCTGAGCACTACGACCGTTACAATTCTTCCCTCATTCTTTCCCACCCGCATCACCTTCCTCTGGGATTGATACCTCCATATCTAATAGTTCTTCTTCTTCCTCAGCAACCGTGCTTTGCCACGAGTAATATACTGCAATTCCTACAAAAACGATAACAAACACAACGCCCAATGGGAATAAGACTAGCCAGATCGAGCCAGTTGATCGCATCTCCACTAGCAAATCAGTTGCAACCTCATAGACTCCGTTGGCAATGACCTCGGCTTGATTTGCCAACTGCTCGGCATAAGTTTGATTAGTTCCGTAGATATTCCAAGCCTCATCAAGCAGTTCCAAAACATAGTTCAATTGTTGAACCAATTGCGTTACATTTGCTCCTGCATTATCTGCATCTAAAACCGCCTTGTAGGCGTTCTCAACAGCATCTTCAGCATCTAAAAGAGGTTGACTTACAGCAGCGAAGAGAGTTTTTGTATTATGCTCAGGAATATCACTACTAGAAATCAAGGGGAACAATAATAATCCTATGACTATCACCAAGCCAACCCGTTTCATGAAATGGCCCCCAATTGTAAGCAAATCAATACCCAAGACTAATAAGCTTTACCGCCTCTAGGAGATTTCCTTATCTACCTTTTACCTTAAATTTACCGCTCTTAAGCATAAACTAAAAAACAGCGTTGTATCCAAGAAAGAATATGAAACAATAATACAAATCTAAAAAAAGACTGATACAAAAGGGAATGCTAATGCGCATAAAAGAAAACGGGAA
Source organism: Candidatus Hodarchaeota archaeon (assembly GCA_048886745.1). Taxonomy (GTDB): domain Archaea; phylum Asgardarchaeota; class Odinarchaeia; order Odinarchaeales; family JBHLKK01; genus JBHLKK01. Next base: position 50,072 of record JBHLKK010000005.1, read on the forward strand.
GTACGATAAATCAACCATAGAAGAACTAATCTTAAGGACAATAAAGGAAAGCGAGCTTAGAACCGTAAGAGAGCTAGTCGTATACCTTAAGAAAAAATACGGAATATCTGAAGGAATAGTCCTGAATATTGTAACAAGTATGAAAGAAAGAGACAAATTGGCCCTTCATAAGAAAGAAATACGAGCGAAGGAAGAACCTGCTTCTGATCCATCTAGTGATCATGGATTGATTAACTACCTTCAAAGCCCCCAAGCTACCGATGTTTGGGTAGTTCTCACATTGACCGGAGCAGCAATTGTCGCCACTCTTCTCATACCTGAAGGGTTATACCCGGTCATAATTCTGAGATGGATGTTGGGAGCGCTTTTCGTGTTATTTCTACCTGGTTATGCATTAACAGCTGCACTCTTTCCCAAAAAAGAGTTGGACTTCTCAGAGCAAGTTGCCATAAGTTTTGGATTAAGCTTAGTCGTAACTACCTTGCTAAGTCTCGTCTTAAACTTCACACCTTGGGGCATTGCTCTAAGTCCAATTCTGATTTGCCTTACGCTTATAACCGGAATTTCAGTGATCGTTGGGTCATACCGAAAAGCAAGTATCAAGTAACCCAACACGTAAATCTCTATTCTTTCCATTAACTGAGAGACTGTTGAAAAGATATTTGTAGTACAAATAATATTATCTTAGAGTTGGGGTTTCTTTGGAGGCTGGTGCATAAATTGAAAATACTTCAGGTGTCTGCTTTTTT
>JBHLKK010000006.1:0-9736 GCA_048886745.1 Candidatus Hodarchaeota archaeon
TGTCACCATATTTCACAATAACATGTTTTGCTTCATCATCTAGGCCATTTAGTTCCAGGTCCACAGGTACATTCTGACCCTTAACAAAAACAACTTCTCTTATCTTGAAAACTTGTTTCAATTCTTGTTTATCCCTAATCAAACGAATAGTCAATTTCATACAAATGTAAATTAGATAACTCCTAAATAAAATAGTTAATGGCATTCCGACTTTCGAATTTGAGATTACTAAATTCAGAATTTTATCTTTGAGGCGGTGGAAAGTTATTAATATGTCCTTCTTCCATCTGCGACCGGGGCTGAACTATGCGAGAAGAATATCCAAAAATCAACACAACACCACCGGGGCCAAAAGCAAAAGCATTGATCGCCCGTGATGAAAAAGTTGTCAGTAGAAGCTTCAAGCGTTGGTACCCGATGGTGGCAGATAGGGCCAGAGGCGTAATTGTTGTCGATATTGACGGGAATAGATAGGACCACTCAGTTTCTATCTCCCAAAAATATATCGACCTAAATGCAGGTATTGCAGTGATGGCTGTGGGCCACGGCCATCCTGAAATCTTGGAGGCTATCAGGGAGCAGGCTGAGAGGCTCCTTCATTACAGCGCAACTGATTTCTATTATGTACCATATGTAACTCTGGCTGAAAACCTGACAAGAATAACACCAGGAGATTTTAGCAAGCAAGTCTTCTTATGCAATAGTGGGACTGAAGCTATTGAGGCCGCGTTCAAATGTGTCCGACATCACACAAAAAAACCTCGTATGATTGCATTTACAAGAGGATTTCATGGCCGCACTCTGGGCTCACTCAGTCTTACCGCCAGCAGAATAAAACATCGCCATGGCTTCTTTCCTCTGGTCCCTGGAGTTACGCACGTACCATATCCCTATTGCTATAGATGTGTTTTCAAGCAAGAATATCCGGAGTGTAATCTTTGGTGTGTCGATTTTATCGACGAGGAAGTTCTAGGTACTTTTGTTCCTCCTGAGGAAGTTGCAGCCATCGTATTTGAGTCCATTCAGGGAGAAGGTGGGTATGTTGTCCCCCCACCTGATTATTTCAAAAGACTTAAGAAACTAGCTGATAAGCACAATATTCTTCTGGTAGATGATGAAGTCCAATCAGGAGTAGGAAGAACTGGCAGATGGTTTGCAATCGAACATTTTGGGATTATCCCTGATGCAGTATCAACTGCAAAAGCACTTGCCTCCGGCCTTCCTATAGGTGCCATGATAGCCAGAAAGGAACTGATGGATTGGGAATATGGCTCTCATGCGACAACTTTCGGAGGGAATCCCATCTCCTGCAATGTGGCCAATAAAGTTATAGAGATAATTGAAAAGGAACGGTTGATGGAGAATGCCACAAAACAGGGAAACTATATTATGAAAAGACTTAATGAGCTGAAAGAGGATGCTGAAATCATAGGAGATGTTCGAGGAATAGGACTTATGATAGGCGTTGAACTTGTCAGAGATCGGGAGACCAAAGAACCTGCAACTGATGAGGCTGAAAGAATAATGATTGAATCGTGGAAGAACGGATTACTGCTCATTACCGCCGGACTATCAACCATCAGAATTGTTCCGCCTCTCGTGATAACACGTGAATTAGTGGATATCGCTCTAGAGATCATTGAGAGAGAAATAAGGAGAATATCAAAGTAGGAATTCTTTTCAGTCCATTTGGATTACCCACTAATAAGTTAAAGGAGGCTTCAGAAGAGCCAATAATAGCTCTATTCTTCGAATCCATCGATTTTTGCACAAATTTCTTAAAGAGAAGGAATGATTGCATTTATGGAGAGATGAATGAAGGCTTTGTGGGAAAATGGGAGACTTGGCATCCAATTTTAAGTGATAACGGTCAGAAGCCTTTGGTGTGAGTGAAATGAAAAATGATGAAATTGTGATTGGAAAATTCGACAGTCTTTACTCAGAGATAATGGATGAGAAGCGTAAATTCATTATTCAGCTTCCAGATGAGTATGAAGAATCTGGTGAGAAGTACCCTGTAGTTTATTTGTTGAATGCAGATTATGAGACCTATTTTGTGAATGGAGCTTCAACAATTAGCTATATGGCGGATATGGGACGCATCCCTCATACGATTGTGGTGGGGATTCCCACGCCAGATCACGGAAAGGACCTTTTCCCGTTCAAGGTCGAGAATCGAGTCACTGTAGCTGCGGCGAAGAAATTCCTAGGATTTCTAACCGACGAGCTTATTCCACACATTGAAAGAGAGTATCGGACCCAGCCCTTTCGGATCTTAATCGGGCAATCAAATGGGGGCCTTTTCACAGTGTATGCCTTATTGGAAAGACCAGAGGCATTTAACGCCTATATTGCGGGAAGCCCGATGTTGGGATGGGGAACAAAGAAAATCTGTCAGATGGCTCAGAAATCTTTTCGGAAACAGACAATGAAAGGCAGGTTTCTTTACATGTCCTATGGTGACAGAGACTACAAGCATGTTATATTCGCCGTACCCGAGTTTGTAAGGCTTCTCGAAAAGCAAGGTCCTGATGGTCTGCGATGGCAATCAGTGATTCTTGAAGGAGAAGGACATACACCCCTTTCCACCGTTTATAACGGTCTCACCTTCGTGTTTCCGGAATGGGCGATTCCCACAGAACGGGCGGCGGAAATGGGGCTAGAAGGTATACAGAGATATTATGAGGATCTGTCGGAGAAGTATGGATTTACAATCAAACCTCCGGCCTCAGTTTTGCTTGACACAGCATATGATTGGTTCATGAATGAAAAGTTGGATCAAGCCCAGTTCATGTCAGAATATATCACGAGCAATTTTCCGCAAGTGGTTAGTGCCCACCATCTTCTAGGACTCATTTACCAAAAAAAGAACAATAACCAGGCTGCGATAAAATGCTACAGACGAGTACTAGAAATAGATCCAGAGGAACCAAGAGCACTGAAAAGACTTGAAGAACTTGGAGAGAAGGTCTAGTGCAGGCGACAGTTTGGCAACTACCCTCCATTGAAACGGTGGTTTCTCTGACTGATTTCTAATGAAAGGCATAGTTGACTATGTATTTACGATTTCAAACCTTTTCATTCATCTTTTGACTATTCACCAAGAAGTCGAAGTCTACTTCAGAATGTCAATAACCAAAATCTTGCTGTGGACAGATTTTCTGAAGCCAAGAAAGAATATCGTACTAATATCTAGCCATACATGATTACGCGATACACATTCGCAAATTGTTTTCGATATTAGTTAGAGCATTTGATGCAGGACTATTAGGTTGGTCTTCCACAACTGGTACAGCATTTGCTATTGAGATTGGAATGGAGTTATCAACTGGAATTTCACCCAATAAATCAATATTGAAGGTTTCGACGAATTCGAGCAGTTCCGTTCTAACAGGCTCGTATAAGTCTGCATTGTTTAGAATAAGACCAGAAGGGTGTCCAAAATGACTCACGGTCGTGAATATTCTTTCTAGGTCATGCTTAGCAGCTGGGGTAGGTTCAGTAACTAGTATAACATAGTCTGCATTTGAGATTGTTGCTATAGCAGGGCAACCAACACCTGGCGGTCCATCCACAACTATAAAGTCTGCATTTATCTCCTCCCCTAATTCCCTTACTCTCTTCCTGGTCTCTACTACTATCTTACCGCTTGCAGTTTTTCCGATATTTAGTTGTCCCACCACAAGGGGAAATCCATACTTTGAGTGTATTGTTCTGATAACTCCACTTTCAACTTGGTGGAGACTGATGGCGTCCGTGGGGCAAACTATGGTACAGGCACCGCAACCCTCGCAAAACATGTCGTGGATTTTAGCCACGGTATTAGGTTCTGTCTCTTCTACTGCGTCAAACTTGCATACTTCAACACATTGACCACAGCCGATACATTTTTCCGGATCTATGACCGCAATCTCAGCAGCACTAACACTTTCTCTATTCATCTCTTTACCTTCTAACACAAGGGCTAAGTTAGGGGCGTCAACATCATAGTCGGCAGTTACTATTGTTGAGCCTTTTTTGTGGAATAGCAAGGCTAAGGAGGCACTGACTGTTGTCTTTCCGACCCCGCCTTTGCCGCTTACAATTACAATCTCCTTCATAGGTGCAAAATCTCCTTTGCTTTTTCATAGAGAGCGTGCAGAGCTTCTGCTCCGGGGGAAGAAGGAGCGACTGAAACAACAGGTATGCCACGTACATAGCAATCCAAAATGGACCGGTCTAGAGGTATTTCTGAGATGATCTCAATGGAGTGTTTTTTGCATACTTCTTCTATGAAGCCTTGTTTTCCCTTTATGTCTGCTCGGTTGAGAACTACGAAAACTCTCAACTCCATCATTCTAAATAGATCTAAAACTAAATCCAAGTCGTGAGCTCCAAAAGGTGTGGATTCTGTTACGGCAAATGTGATATCCATTCCGTAGAGAGCGTTTACAACATCACAATGAGCTCCAGGAGCGGTATCTATTATAATTGTATCGTATTTGTTTGTTATATTCTTTTCAAAGGCCTTTCTTCTTGCCGCTTTAACTACTGTTGCTCCTCTTGTTTCGTGAAGCTTTAATTCTCCTACCACTAAGTCAATGCCATGTGTTGTTCCTTCACACACCCAGCCAATAACTTTCTCGCCAGCAGAGATAGCGTCATCGTGACACACTAACATGCAAGCTTCACAGCCAGTGCATAATTCGTAAAAGAGTATTGGAGGTCTATCTTCAACTTGGAGGATTGCGTGTTCTCGGCAAACTTCGGTGCACTTTCCACATCGTGTGCATTTCTCGTAGTCAAATATCGGTTGGAAGATTTTTACTTCTTCCTTTTTTTCGAGTTCTGCTCCTAGAAGTATGGCCACATTTGGGGCATCAACATCACAGTCAACAATTAAGACCCTCTTGTTATCTAGCATGAAGGATGCAGCAAGGTTTGTTGCAACCATAGTTTTCCCAGTTCCACCCTTCCCACCTGTAACGCCAATCATAGGTGTATTCGTACTCTTTTTAGGCACACAGAAAGCCTCCTAAATCTTCTAGAATTGGGCAAGTGGGGCATGGATTCTATTTGGACATATAAATGGGGAAGTTGAGGAAGTGATACAATGATGCGTGTATCATCATCAGGAGCAGTTACCTCTGTCTGCCTCTACCCCTACCACTGCCTCGCCCCAATCCTCTACCCATGCCCTGCCCACCGCCCATTCCTAGAGTTGTAGGAGTAGTAATTTCAGTTAATGCTCCTTCTAGATATTTCTGAATGACATCCCTTATTGTCATACCCAAAGGAGCAGCGAGTACTTTTATGCCAAGTTGCTTTAGTGAGCCAAGAGCATTTGGTCCTAGGTTTCCTGCAATTACAGCTTTGGCACCTAGGTTGGCTACTATTTGAGCTGCTTGAATTCCGGCTCCTCTAGGTCTGTCTGCTGAAGTGTTTTGGACCACATCAGCTAGTTTTATCACACCATCACTTACATCTATTACAGTGAAAACTGGGCATCTAGCGAAGCGGGGATCTACCAGTGCATCCAGACCTCCGGGTCCCTGCGAAGATACAACTATTTTATCCATTTCTTTTCCTCCTTGTTTTCCCTACTCGTTTTTGCTTTTCCATTCCAATATTTCTTTAGAGAGCATATCAAAGATTTTTCTGGACGGAGAATCTTTGTGTTCTATAACGAATATCTTTCCCCTGTCAGAATCATTGGATATTGCTGGGTCTATAGGGACTTTCACAAGAAGTGGAACACCCATTTCCTGGGCTAGATTTTCTCCTCCTCCAGATCCGAATAATTCAAATCTTGAACCACAGTTTGGACAAATGAATCCACTCATATTCTCAATTATGCCTAGGATGGAAACTTTCATCATCTTTGCCATGTTTATTGCTTTTTTGACTACGAGTTGCGAAACTTCAGATGGTGCTGTAACCATGATAACGCCGTCCAAATTGGGTATTAGTTGCATTATGCTGAGTGATTCGTCTCCCGTGCCAGGCGGCAAGTCTACAAATAGGAAGTCTAGTCTTCCCCATTCTACATCCGATAAGAACTGACGGATTGCAGTCATTTTCATGGGACCTCTCCATATTACAGGGGAACCACTATCTGGAAGGAAGAAGTCCATTGACACTACTTTTATATTAAGCGGACCTATTACGGGAAAAATCCCAGGTAAACCTGCAACTGGTCGTTGGCCTTGTATTCCCAACATTTTTGGTATGCATGGTCCATGAATATCCGCATCAAGAATTCCCACGTCAGAATCTTTTGATGCAAGTTCTGCAGCCAGATTCGCAGTTATCATGCTTTTTCCTACGCCGCCCTTTCCACTCATAATTGCTATTTTATGTTTTATCTGCTTCATGCGCATCTCTAATTTGCTTTTTTGCTCGAGGACTGTCTCTCTAGGATAAGCAATTTTCCTTGAACGAGTAAGCTGACTTTTTTCGGTTTCGAGTGTTTCTTGAGTCATTTACTCTCCTTCTTTTTAGATCAGTAGATTCTTTCTATTTTCTATAGCGAGCATCACGGCAGCCCTCAGTAAGGGGCGTAAGTTTGTTGTCCAAATAGGCGTCAATGGCTTCTCTAACACTACTGACATCACCGGAAAGAACATCTATACCCAATTCCTGAAACAGGGAGATAGCTCTGTGTCCCATCCCTTTCACAACTAGTATATCGGGTTTAAGATCGACCATGAGTGCTGAGGCGTGTCTACGACCGCCAAAGTGTTCTCCTTTATTTTCAATAGGGTCGAGGTCGATAACTTCATTGTTTTTGGATAATTCTACTACTAGGAATAGGGGAGCTCTGCCAAAGTGACCTGAAACCTGAGAGGCCTCTCCAGCGAATTCTTCAATTGGTATTGCGATCTTGACCATACTCTCACCTCCTTAGATTTCAGAGTGGGTTTAATTCATTTAACTTGGAGGAGAAAGACCTTGATTACATTACTCTTCAGTTAGTTCGCCAAGCCTCTTTTTTATGGCCTCTAGTTGCTGTTCCAAAAAGCTTTCTTGCCGTTCAAGCATCTGCTTTTCCTGGTCTTTTGATAATTCTGGCATCAACGGAGTTGCTGCAAGGGGCGCTTGTGTAGGAGCAATCGGTGTTCTCGGCACAGTCTGTAAGTATGATTGGAATTGTGGCAATTGTCCGCTTTGAATTATCCATTGAGCAGTCGGAGGTAGCCCTGTTGGAGATCTACCGATCCAGCCTGGTGAGAAGCCTAATCGTAGCCAGCCAGGAAGACCAGTGACATTATACATCCACCGATATCTACGACCTCTTCCACCACCTTGATATGCTATTTCCAATCACCTCTATTTTGTGTATATGCACAAAATACTTATAAATATTACGGCAGACTCGAAAAATAGTAAAATGAGTTTACGGTTTGAACGAGTAGTAAGTTTCATTTTTACTAACTTTGCTAGTAATGAAATCTTCGGATTTGAGTTTGCTTATGTGTTTGATTGTTGCTACAGCAGAAATGTTTAGAGAAGCTGAGATATCCACTATGCGGCATGGGCGTCGCTTAAGAATTTCAAGTATTTCAGTTCCCAGAGCTTTGTGAGACTTCCATTTTACAGGTTTGCCTCTTGCATCATGAATACCATAAACCCATAGTTTTTCCGCACCCAGTGCTTCTTTGAGCTCATCTGCTACTGAGTTTAAGACGTTTTGAGAAGCTGGCTGAACAAAGCTTTCTGAAGGTGGCCGCCAAGGTGTATAAAGCTGGACTAAATCTGGATTAATATCGATTATTGATTCTATCAGATGTTGGCGAGGTTCCCCATCTACATTCGATATTCCAAAATCTGTCCGAAGAAGCATAACTTCTAGGGCTACTAATCCCTCGGTTTTGGTCTTAAATTTTCTGATTGATTCTTTAATCTTATCAATGGTGATGCTTTTCATGGGTCTATTTATGGCTCTGAATGTTTTTTCATCACCAGCATCGAACTTATTGGCGATTATATCCAGTCGAGAAACATTATCTATTACATCATCTCGATGCAGTAAAGAAGCGTTAGTCAAGAGTACTAAGGGAATAGCACCTACTATGGGGCGAATTCTATCTACCATTTTCCCTAGTTCTAGATTTAGGGTAGGCTCACCTGTTCCAGAAAATGTCACCACATCGATACTGTTAATGTCAATTCTTGTAAGAAATTGCTTTAGATCATCTATTATTTGGTCAACTGTAGGGAGATCCTCTGTCACTTCTTCAGGGCGTGTTACATGAATATTCGTTCTTCCTAGTTGGCAATAAATGCAGTCAAAGCTACATTTTTTGGGAAGTGTTGTGGTGTCTATTCCCAAGGATCGGCCAAAACGCCATGATGGGATAGGTCCATAAATTATCTCCAAGAATTTCACTTCCAGAATAATAGCAGATATGAAGAGTAGAGTTTCAGAGTGAGTATTGCTTTATTTTGTGAATATACACAAAACTTTTTAGTCGCTTTCAATATTTTAATTTAATGGGAAATCCTAACTTCTTCACGATTTTGGATGGTGATATTGTATGCGTAGACGACGGAGAGGTAGACGAGGAGTAGGGCGTCCAATGAAGCCACGTACTTTAGAGACAACCCCAGAAATTAAACATTTTACACCAGCAATTCCAAAAGATAGGGTTACAGATTTTGTTCACAGTCCCGTCTTTCTGTATTATGATGAGTTGGAATCACTCAGATTAGTAGATTTAGAAGGGTTGTCTCAAGAGGAGGCAGGAGAGAAGATGAATGTCTCTCGTGGTACAGTTTGGCGTCTTCTTGAGGAAGGCCGTAAGAAGATTGTCAAAGCTCTTATTGAAGGAAGAGAACTCTTCATTGTCCCAAAGGATTTCGAAGAATAGTTCTCATTCACTAGTAAGTTAAAGTTTACTTCAGAATATCAATGACTTGAATGAATTAGCTAACGTCAGAATACTCTTAGACTAGTGATTATCGAATCACTAGAACACCGCAAAACAAGAACTCTGAGACTTTGAATTACGATTGATAAATACTAATTTATGGTTGACTGGTGCTTTTTTTAATATATCGATTGAAATAGATTCGGGTAAGGATTATTAGCTAGATGTTTTATATTGGACAGCTTCATAGAATTTGCTTTCATATAGATTGACAGATAAATGGATTAAGGAATTTCGATTTCTAAATCCGCTCTGCAATAGGTGTGCAAGAACCTGAAACGTTAGAACTTATGTTCTAACCTTTAGTTCAAATTGATTGTTTTCTCAGAGTAGTCTGTTTAAGAATTTCCCGCCCCAACGGAGATAGTAGAAACTAGAACCTATATGACCATAAAATAATGTTTTTAATTCCCAAATTTAATTTATGATATCCAGAAATTCTGAGATACATGAACATCAACCTAGGGGGGGTAACAGGGATGACCAACACAACACTAATTAACATGAGTAAAGAGGATTTGTTAAAGCGGGCGAAGGATCATATTTTTTCTTTGGGACTCAGAGATGCGGCGTCCCGTCTTTGTCAAGCAAATATGCAATATGGACTTGCGAAATTCCATATTGCACAGGAGAAGTACGGCATCAGACCGGATGCTACCTTTATTTCTGCACCTGATGAAACCGTAACCAGAAACAAAGAACGATGGAGTAGCGGTGTCGGTTATGGTGGCAAGATTACATGGGGGGATGGTAGAGAAGATTTTATGATTTTAGATGTTATGCCTAACGCTTGTGGTATGCTCGTAGGCGGGCTAGAGAAACTACCA
>JBHLKK010000006.1:9746-50429 GCA_048886745.1 Candidatus Hodarchaeota archaeon
GAACCTAAAGAGGTCGTGGAGAGCATAAGTGCTCTTAGGGAAGAAGAAATACATATAGATGGTATTCCAATTGTTTGGGATTTTGAGGTTGGCAACCACTTTATAGATCTCTATAGGGTAATTAAGGTCGCACCTACCAAGCTGCCAGACTATGCTTTCATAATTCATTCGGGTACCACTGAACTTAAGAGTGACAATTCTAAGGGTTTTGGTTTATATATTTCCAAGAGTAAGATCTTGAAGGATATGGCCGAAGTTGTTGAAACACCATTTGGAAAGACTTACGTGTTGTTGGATTCTAATGCCAGGGAATACTATGAATTTTTCAAGTTTGCAGAGTGGTTTACTGCTGAGAGGAGATCTGTAGCAGCGAAGTATATATTCGGAAAACATAGGGAATTATCAAACGTATGTCATCAAGGCTTGGCGAGTATTAATGATGTTTATTTGGGGGTTCAGGATACTGTGGGGGGGAACGGTTCGAGAAATCTCCTACCGATAGCGTTGAGGGCTGACTTGCCTGCTTATCTAGTTAAGGGATTACCAAATCTTTCTGAGGAAATTATCAAAGTTCAGGGTTTTGCCGATAGAGCTGAGAGACTTGGCGTTTTAGAGAGACTTAGAAGGGCGAATTTCGCACCACATGGCGGGGGGTACAGCTTTCCGGATATGTTAAATGTTAGGGAGATCATCGAGAATCCTTTAGGAAGGTTTTTCATTGTTGAAATGGACCATGAAATTGGATATAAAATTGTCTCCAATCTAAAAGGACTTCAATTTACTTATAGGGATAGAACCGTTATAGTCAGGGCTCTGGAGCTTGGGCTTATTAGGATAGTTGCTCGGCTCATACCCGAATACATTTTCAAGATTTAAGGGGAAAAAGAAGATTCTTACCAGATTTTGACTTTTCCTAAATCCAAGAGATTTAGTGGTGAGAATACACCGATCAATTTTCCTTTGCTTTGGACTATTAGATGGTTTATGTTTTTTTCTGCCATTAATGTGAGAGCTTCTTTTATAGTAGCATTCCCAGAAATCGTTATTATATTTGGGTTGATTATGCTTTCTATAGCCGTGGCCGGGTCGGTATCACCAGCAACGGTCCTAAGGAGCATTTCGTGTTCAGCAATTGTACCTACTGGCTTATTGTTTTTCATCACTATAAGGAGAGGAGCATTGGTCTCGGTAATTATTTTGGCAGCTTTACTGATTGGAGCGGAGCTTTCAATGGAGATTATTCCTCTGGTCATGTATCCACTTACAGGCTCACTAATGTCTAGTTTTAACATTATATATTCCCGTTTAAATATATTGATAATAGAGCTTAAAATTATTGTGAGGTCGTGGTTTTGAGTGAATTGGTTATAGCTCACATATCGGATACTCATATTACTAATGGCCCTGAGTTTAGGAAAGATTTTTTCATGAAAGCTATAGATGAGATTAATGGGCTTACACCAGATTTGGTGATTCATACAGGCGACCTTACTAGTGATGGTTTGAAAGAAGATTTCCAAATGGCGAAAGATCTTCTTTCGTGGTTCGACATCAAGCCAATTGTTTTAATGGGGAATCATGATTCCAAGAATGTAGGTTACAGACTTTTCGAAGATTACATAGGACCCCGTGATCCAATTCACGAAGATGAGAATTTCCTCTTCATAGGTGTTGATAGTAGCATTCCTGATCGGAATGAAGGATTGTTTGGCAGGATGCACATGAGATGGGTGGCTGATGTGTTGAGGAAGAAAGGAGACGGAAAAGTGAAGATTCTGGGTTTTCATCACCATATTGTACCAGTTCCAAATGCGGGAAGAGAAAGAAGTATGATTTTTGATGCGGGGAATGTTTTGAAGATGATTCTGGATTACGGTGTTGATATTGTTCTCAACGGACATCGCCATGTCTGTAACATTTACAGAGTAGAGGACACTGCTATAATAAATGCCGGAACACTAACACATGTAAAGACGAGGGCATATCATGGTCAAAGCTACAATGTGATAAGGATTTCAGATAAGGAAGCCAGAGTAACTATAAGACGTATGGATAGTGACAGTAAGGAGGAATGCATAACAAAAGTTGGGTGTGAGGAACGACTAATTCATGTGGACTTACCAAGAATTGCTAGAGTGATTCAAATATCGGATACACATTTTGAGAGGGGAGACTTGTTTCATCGTATGGTCTATGAATCTGCGGTGAGGATAATTAATGGATTAAGGCCTGATATTGTGGTTCATTGTGGTGACGTAACTGAAGATGGAATGCCTGAATCATTTGAAATGGCAAGAAGGCTTTTGAAGAAGATAAAAGCACCAATGATTATAGTCCCAGGGCCCAATGATTTCATGAATATGGGAGATTTGATTTTTGAAGATTATATAGGAACGCTTAGTCCAATATTCCGAGATGAGAATTTCATTGTAGTGGGAGTTAATAGCGTCCATAGGGATTGTGAAGGAGGTGTGATTGGACGTACAAGTCTTAGACAAATTCTCGAGGAGCTTGTAAGACAGAATCATGAGGTTATTAGGTTTCTTTCATTCCATCACCATCTAATGCCTCTTCCCCACGTTAGGGAAGAACATGCTTTGGAAGATGCAGGCAATGTTTTAGCTAGCGTGATTGGAAATGCCGATGTAGTTTTAACCGGGCACAGGCATATTTCATCTTCTTTGATGATTGATGGGTGTCTAGTTTCTAATTGTGGGACGTTATCTAATAGGAAATATCAAAATCCATACGGTAACACGTTTAATATGATTGATGTCTTTAATAACGGAAGTGCAGTAGTCTCAGAAATCAATGTGCCAACTGGTTTAAGGAGGATTGTAGGTGTTTATAAGATAAGACCCGAGGTGAAAGATCATGAGAAAGCAAGGAAATAAACGAGAGAGAATTATTAGGAAAGTCGAAGATTATGTTCGAGCCAATATGCCCAATGACCTTCATCACGACTATTGGCATGTGAAAAGAGTAGAGAACTATGCAATTCAGATAGCTGGAGAAGAGGAAGCAGATGAATACATCGTAAGATTGGCAGCACTTCTTCACGATATAGGAAGAAAGTCAGAGAAACAGGTGGGGCATTCTCATACCATCATTGGTTCGGAAATGGCTCGGAGAGTCCTTGGGGAATTAGATGTGGACAACAAGACAATTAAGCGAGTTACAGCATGTATAGCTTCCCATAGCAGGATCTCTAGTGAGAGGAAACCGGAGTCTTTGGAGGCTAAAGTTGTTTATGATGCAGATGGGCTCGATATGGTGGGTGCTGTTGGACTTCTTAGGACAGTACTAAATGCTGTAATAGATGGAGGAAACTGGGGAGATATTATGTGCAAAGTAAAGTGGCGGCTTGAACTTCTAAATGATTTTAAGACAAGCTCTGGAAAAAGAATTGTAGCAGAGAGGGAGGAGCTTGTGAAATCCTTTGGAGATCAGTTATTCAGAGAGCTTAAGCAAGGTGGTTTACCCGTTGAGGTATAAACGAAAAGCATCAATTAAGCAAGGCTTTTTCACCGATAAAGAAGCCTTCACGAGATTATACTCATAAAGAAGAATAGGTTTTAAGAATCAATTCTCAATTGATTGGGATTTAGTAAATAATCAAATCTTAAAGAATGTTTGCAATCCATTACTGGAGATTAGTCCTCGACCTAAAGATATCTTTTAGATTATAAATATAAATTGAAACGTTTATTTAAATCAATGATTAATCGAACATATCCATACAAACTAGCGGAATATCTTTTTTCAATCGCTAAACTAGAAGAAAATTCACCGCCAAAAATAGTCCAAAACCGATAAAAAACACTATCCCATCTCCCCTTCCAAGGGTCTTTTTACTTGAACGGAAGCGATAGGAACTCGGTTTGGTTCTGTATAATTAGCCTACTTCAGCTTCCTCTTTCTATATTTATGATACCTGTGTTCTTTCTTTGCATAGTCTGACCTTTTACCTGCCTTAAGCTTCCCCTTCTTATGCTTATACTGTATTTGTTTTTTCCTCACATAGTCGAATTTTTTGCGTATTAATGCTTTTATTTTTCTGGGACGTCCAGGATATTTCCACTTAAGAACATCAGTTGTTTCTACCCAATGAGGCAAGAATAATCACCTCGCTTTGCTTAGTAACGTGTAAAGGAAAGTAGACCTGAGGATATCAACAATTGAAGATCGGCAAACAATCAATCAACATATCAAAGTCTCACATTCCTTCCCTGCTATCTCTTACGCTAGCCCATTTCATTAGTGGAATGATCAACTTTCGAAGCTCTAAACCGTCTTTGGTGAGAGAGTACTCCACCCTGGGGGGGATCTCTGCAAACATCTCTCTTTTTATTAATCCTATTTTTTTCAGTTCTTTCAGCCTATCAGTCAATGCTTTCGGGCTTATCTTACCCAGTCTCTTCATAATCTCATGAAACCTCAATCTTCCTTGGTTGCCAATTACCCCAATTATTTGAAGTGCCCATTTCCTACTGATGATCTCTATAATGCCTTCAAGAGGGCAAAGACAGACATCAACCTCTTCGTCCTTTGTATCGCCCTGAATACTTCCACTTTGCATAGTAACATCAGGCCCCCATAGCTATTATAATACTCTATACTTTATAGTTTAAATACTTCAGGGAATATATTAAGTTACCGATTTGAAGGATGTGTCGAATCATGAGCGAAAGGGACAGATGCGGATGTGGGTGCGAAGGCTCCTCAAAAGAAAGTAAGACAAGCAAATCAAAGAAGCGAACTTGAAGTCGTGAAAAAGAGCTTCTTACCTTCTTTTTTCTATTCACTAGTAAGTTAAAGTCTACTTCAGAATATCAATAACTTAAATGAATCACCTATAGTCCCAAGAGCTTCACAAACTGGTTATTTATGAAATCATTGGGATCCAACCCTATAGTGTAGGAGATAGCCATTCCATAATCCATAATATATGGTAATCCGAAACCATATGACCCTAAAGGACTTAATGCGAGTACGTTCGGCGAATATGAAAAGATGAGGAGTGGCATAACGTAAAGTCTAAGAACTTTTTCTCAGATTTTTTGGCCTCCAGCCACTATCTATTGTTACCTGCTGTTTATTCTTAGTGAAGGTTCATAATCAGGAAAACCAAACATTTATGTACAATACAGAGTTTGTAAGCAAAATGCTGTCATGAACGGCAGGAAAAGGGGGGAGAATATGAAAAACATAGTGGAAACAGCAATAGAAGCAGGTAACTTCAAGACGCTAGTCAAAGCAGTGCAAACAGCGGGTCTTGTGGAGACTTTGAGCAAAGAAGGTCCATTTACTGTCTTTGCGCCAACAGACGCGGCTTTTGCTAAGTTGCCCGAAGGGACTATAGAGACGTTATTGAAAGACAAAGAAAGGCTGAAAGCAGTTCTTACATATCATGTCGTAGCAGGCAAAGTCATGTCAAAAGATGTAATGGGTCTCAAATCAGCCAAAACCTTGCAGGGTCAAGAAGTCTCGATAGATACTACCAAGGGCGTTAAGATAAACGAGGCAACCGTGGTAAAGACAGACATTGAAACCACCAACGGAGTCATCCACGTAATTGATACAGTTATACTGCCTAAGTAAGCTATTTTTGCCTTCTAAAACTTCTCCATCTTTTTTTGGTATTAATCACTCATTTCCTGGAGAGAGACGCGAAGCAGAAGTATCAGATGTTTAGTTAATTACTGGCTATCCTTTCCGAACTTCCTGAATGACTCTTATGGAATGATATTCTGCGGTTTTGGACGCTAATAAACATAAATGAATAGTTGACTTTACGTCAAGAAATCATACTTCATCCTCATCATTCACTAAGAAGTCAAAGTTTACTTCAGAATGTCAATAATTCAAACCTTAGGCTGTTTGAATTCAATCCTCAGGTTCATCAAAAGACAGTGACACGTTAATCTGCACAATCCTCTTCTGCTTCAGGAAATTCACCAGTTGGTCTACCTTGGAGGGGCATGTTCGACTCAGCCTCTCAGATGCATCTTTGTTTAACTCAAAATCACCCCTACGCTCGATTTCTGAAGGTATTTTCCCCTTGGCGGCGCTAGCAGCGATATCCAAGTCATTAGTAGAGATATTACCGGATTCCAATTTGTTTGA
This sequence comes from Candidatus Hodarchaeota archaeon, assembly GCA_048886745.1. GTDB lineage: Archaea > Asgardarchaeota > Odinarchaeia > Odinarchaeales > JBHLKK01 > JBHLKK01. The sequence continues at coordinate 15,873 of JBHLKK010000006.1, forward strand.
TAATGCGCTATATTCCTTGTTTATCTGCTGGAGAAGTGCAAGCCTAGTGTTTAAGTCCTCTACAACATAGAAGGCACACAAAGACAGTGCACATCCCACCAGGTTGTCTACCACATGTGGTATGGGTTCACCAGACATAACATCACCCAAGATATATCAAGTTCAGTCATTCATAAAGCTTTATTTCGAAACCCCATCGAGAGGACAAATCTATCCATCAACGACGTATTGGGATCAAGTCGTTATTTGCGCGGAGGGGATTGTTTTTTCTATTTCTATTTAAACAATAGAAATAGTGTTATATTTGTAATATTTCCCGGGAGCTACATTTAATGTGATCAGATTACTTATAAAGCTCCGCTTTACTCCTTAAGATATTAAACGAACAATGAATGTGTATAGTGCTATTATACGATGATAAATAAAAGGAGGAACTTCTATGAAGAAATTCATAGTGGATGATACACCTTATGAGGGAGATCTAATGATATATGAAGTTAAGGCAGGAAAAGCTAGACCATTGGATGTTTACCAATTGAGGTTATGTTGGGATGGGTTTGATGTTGAACCGTTTAGAAAAGAGATTGTCAAAGAATATCTAGACAATAAAAACAGTTTCAATAAATTCCCCCTAAGACATTACAACCAACTAGAATTAACCTTTGACGAAGACATACTTAAGGCGTTACTGAATAGACTTAACATACCAATCGCTAATATCGCGACAACTATTTTTGGCGGGTATACAGGACAATTTACCAATTGTTTGAAAAACATAGGAGCGCAAGTAATTTTTACTGATCCCTTGGAGGAGTGGGTTAGAAAAGCCATTGATTCCGGATTTGAAGCATATAAATATACTGCTGAGGAGATCCCAAAGGATATAGTGAAAAGAACCGATTTATTTGCAACATTTGAATGTTACTCTGCTTTTGTAGAACCTAGGTCAAGTTATACAGTACTAAGATTCTTAACCTCAAAATACGGCATATTATTTGCTGAATCTAAAAGAACAAGAGACAAACTAAAAAGAGAAGGTGCAAGAACCGGGCTTAAAGACAGTTTTTTACCTTTCAGTGATATTTATTCTATTAGGCGTGTTTTTGTAGAGAAAGAAGGGATAAGACTATATAATTTCTGCTCAAATGAAAATAATAGGAGAAAAATTGGAATGGACTGTGAAATCATGAAGTTCATCCATGACCATTCTCCACATGAGACTTACCTAGATAAAAAAAACGTCTTCAATTCTGCTGATGAAATAGGAATAAACGAAGAAGAGTTTTCATGTTCACTAAAGAGAATATTAGATTTATATCAGACTCTCATACCTCAACCTCTAAAAAAGCACATTCCTAGCAACATTTTTGCTGTATTATCAAAAGTATTTCATGTTGATTTAAGGATTTTTTATTAGACGAAACACCTGCACTCAGAATCAATACAAGTCATTAAATGATATAATGTATCATCCGCTATTACCTCACTCTTTTCTATGAAGGCGGGAAATCAGCCAGTTGAGCATAATTTCTAGTAACCCAAATAACAGTTATTCCTCTCACACAGGATTCAGAGAAAACGTGAGGTATGATTTGCTATCGATTTCGAATAAGTCATCGAACCGTCTGTAATCATTATTTTGGATAATATGTATCCTTTACTACTAAAACACGATCTGAATTTCTGTAAATTTGCTAAACTCAAAAGGATTAAAAGTTAGGGGATAGGGGGGAGATTATTTATCAAAGAAAGGTTTTAGGCATTGTCGGTTCGAGAGTAGGATAAAATTAATAAATATCGCCGAAATCTTAGATAAGTGAGGGGAGAAGGGAGCTTTTCATGTCTTCCTTAAAGAACTTCATCCGAACTGTAATAAAAAGATTGGGAAATGTTAGGTATGGCTATACCATCAAGGATACCATAAAAATCTTCACCCTCCAAATTTTGAGATCTTCACCAATATTATTCAAGAAATTTAGAAGAGATTTACTGGAATTCTTGATAAGGTTATACGGTAAGGTTATCGTGAAACGTTATGGTTTTAAATTAGCTTTGGTTGATTGGGAATCATTCAAGTTGTTTTTCAAGAATTAGAAACAGATCTTTTCAGCATAGCGGGATAATTAGATAAAAATTAATTGAAATCTTAGCTGAGAATTAACTAATCTATGAAATTTCAGTCAATTGAGAATTGATTCTGATATCCTGACCACGTTGGTCAATTCAAAATTCTTTTGGTTTGCTATTCACTAGTAAGTTAAAGTTTACTTCAGAATATCAATAACCTGAATGGATCACCTAACTGCAAAAGAATCGTAGATTAGTGATTATTGGATCATTAGAAAATCACAAAACAAGATTTCTAGAACATTGAATTACGATTAATATTCATCGCCTGAGAAAAATTCAGGCAATTATTAATTTTCTAATGGTTATAATATTATCGACTTCATTTTGATGAGATCATATTTGAAACACAATAATTATAAGTCAGTTTATTTATGCTATTAGAAAGTCAATGTATATCGTCTGCTGACTTTTTTTCAGAAATTGGTTTTAAAAGAAATACTTCTGAATCTTATTAATTATTACGGAGGTTCTCAAATGAAAAAAATGATTACTATAATAAAAATTGCTGCTAAAATAATTCAAACAAAGTTGATGAATCGAAAAATTCCGATATTTGGGTCTGTTGATATCACAAATCGTTGTAATCTAAGGTGTAAGCATTGTTATTGGTGGCAAAATAACAATTCGCGGAAAGAATTAGGTCCTAATGAATGGAGAATTATAATAAGGAAAGAGATTATTCAACAAGGAGTATGCGCTATTAGTTTGACTGGCGGCGAACCGCTTCTTAGACCTGATATTGTTGAAGCTATTTCAGATGAGATGAAGTGGAGAAATGTCTCTATAGTTACAAATGGAACCTTACCTTTGGTTGATTTTGGCGTGGGTTATTTCGTTTCAATAGATGGAACAGAAAACACTCACAATATGATTAGAGGAGTGAAAATATACAGAAAGATAAAACAAAACATCATTGATCATCCAAAAATAAAATCGGTAATTAATATGACTATAAATAGATTGAACCATAAATCTATTCCACAAGTTGTTAATGAGTGGTATCCTTTTGCTCAAGCAATTACATTTCAGTTTCATACTCCATTTTCTTATGATGATAAATTATGGTTGCCCTACGGGAAAGAGAGAAATAACAGTATAGATAAGTTATTGGAGATAAAGGAAGCATATCCGGATTTTATTGCTAATACATCAAAACAGCTAAATTTATTTAGAAATGGAAGTTGGACTGGTTACTGCCCAAAATGGTTTTTCATAAACTTAGATAGTAATGGTAGAAAAAAACAATCTTGTGTTATATCTAATACATTTGAAAATGAAGTCAAACCTGTATGTGAGAGATGTGGAATAGCTTGCAATGCTGGAGCGTATGCAGGATTATTTTTGGCTGATATTGAATGGTTAAGAATGTTTAATATCGGAAGAAGAATCAAACCCATGTTAGTAAGAAGAGATAATTACTGCAAAACCCCATTGGTCATGTCTTAGTCGCTGAGAAATTAAAGTTTACTTCAGAACATCAATAACTTGAATGGATTACCTAGCTGCAAAGATTCTTGGATTAGTGATTATCGAATCATTAGAATACCACAAAATAAGATTTCTCTATATTGAATTACGATTAATAAATATTAATACTAATATTCTAAGTGGGTAATAACGATTCCTGCAGGCTCTAATACTCACTAATAAACCAATGATTCATCCTATCCGGCCAAAGATCAATCACGTACGCTGAAAAAACCCCCGAAACATATTTGGAACCGGGATTCAAGCAGGTTGTTCTTCCAAGTTTCTGCATTCCTGGTGATTCGTGTATATGCCCATGCAAGCTGAGGTAGGGTTGTTTTTCAAGTATGACCTCTCTCACAGCCGTGCTCCCAACATGATCCATCAATGGAGTACCAAACGTCGTTCTCTGCCTTAATTGATCGTTCAATATGGGAGCAACATCCAGGTTTGTGTTAAAGGGTGGAGCATGGAAATTACAAATCAGGTTACAAAAGTCTTCAACTGTGTGAAATTCTTTTTCAAGTTTCTTTCTAAGCTCTTCCTCCGGACACTCGCGTGATGAATTCCAAGGAGTAGGATTGACCCATTCACAACTTATCATTTCATGCTTATCATCTAGTTGAACAACTCGATTCAAGGGGTAAATGATACGATCAGAATTCCTGATTATCTCGTCAATTTCATAGATGTCGTCATTTCCGGGATTGACTAGAACTTTTGTTCGCTTGTCGACTATCTGACTAACAAGACCTAGCCATCGTTCAATGCCTTCGACCATAAGTCTAATGAATAATCTCTCAAGTTCTCGTTCGTTCCCCCGAAGCTCTCTTGCCTCCGATATTGCACAAATGTAAGGATAGAATCCCCTTAATCTGATATCTTTCACAATTTCCTGGAGTTTTTCCTCTCCCTTTACCACATGTTTGCGACCGAGGTATTCACAAGAAAAAACCTCGCCCTTCTTTATTATCGGCACGATAGCTTTCCCCGTTAAATCTCCAGACATGATGATTACATCTGCGTTATAGTGTTCTCCAGAGCGTAACCATTTTCTCCAAAACATCTCACTGCCATGCACATCAGTTGAGAATATTAATCTCGTTTTGGCCATTCTTCTCCATCCAGGAACACAAAGCTTAACTTTTTAACCAGATGACTATTGTCAAACGATATATGAAGTCCTTCCTAGCATAGGAAGTCATTATTTCCTATATTTATCACATTCTTCTACAATATTCGTGAGAGATTGGGTCATGATTAGCTAAATGTCCATTAGGAATAGTTCTGTTTGCTCATCGAAGCTTCTTGAGATTCTACTTGCAAGCTCAAAAATGAATACCTCACCGGTTACAGAAATTGTGCAGCCTTCAAATAAATGTCCACCAAAAGACTGCATGTTGCTATCTGAGACAACCATATGTCCATGAACCAGAGGTTCATCATCCTTGATGAGTATATTTCCCATACACGAAACTATCTCCATTTGTTGATTGAACTCTCTTGAACTGTATTTTCCATCCTTCCAATAACCCAACTTTGCTCTTCCTACGGCACCGATTGCCACGAAAGTAGCGTTCGCGATGGAATAATCTTTCGCCAGCCTCTCTATGGATTCAAGAACATCATCCCCTATCTCAAGTTTGGCCACAATAGTTCTTTTGATTTTGCTCTCTAGATGCCTCATCAATTAATCACCTTGGAAACTATGATTGGTATCTAGTAGATGAATATATTCAAAAGGATATTGTTAAGTGTCTCAGGAGAATCATCTGAATATTTAATAGCCCAATCTGAGCTATATCACCGTACCAGAAGGTTTTTGTTCTAGAAACATAGAATAGTCATGGGCGTGCAATCTTGTCATATACACAAAATCTCGATCAGTTCATCAATAGCAGAGAGGATTCTGACAAGAAGGAGGAAAAATCTCTGCTGTCCGTTCAGGCTGAGCCGAAATCTGAAACGGAGAGAGTCGAGCTTGACAATCAAAGAGTTGCGCCAATGAATACCGATCCTTGTCTTCTTTTGAGTGTCTCCTATGATGGAAAAAAAGGCCTTGCCTTTGCACGGCTTTATGATCTCGAGAGCAAGAGTTTGTTTTTCTGGTATGATAATACAAATCACAAACCTTATTGTATATCTGATCTCAGCGAGGAAGAGCTTCGCAACATGCCTAAAATGGTCAATCATAAAGGCTTCAATGGTTTTGAAACAGTAAGCAAGTTCGATCTTCTTCGTAATAAGGATATTAGAGTAACCAAGATTATCGCAAATGATCCTCTTTCAATAGGAGGGAAGACAGGATCTATACGAGACATACTCATAGGAGAGAAGCAAAAGGTATGGGAGGCGTATATACGCTATCACCATTCATACATTATGGATCGAGGGCTTGTTCCCGGACTTCTCTATCAGATTAGGGAAGGTCAACTTGTTCTGTCAGACGTTGAGCTTCCGGAAATTGCCCAAAAGGAAATGCTCGATATCTTTTCCGACGAAAAAGAGGAGTTTCGAAAGCTTGCATCGGAGTATTCCCCAAAATTCCTACAACCGGCTCCAGACATATGCCGAGTCGCTGTTGATATAGAAGTCTATACTCCAGTCCCGGATAGAATTCCCAATCCTACCGAAGCTGAGTATCCTATTTTGGCAACGTCAATGGTTTCCAATGACGGTATGAAAAGGGTTCTGGTATTGAAGTATCAAGATATGACAAAAGGAGATCCTCCTGAAGGCTTTCCGGCAGATGTCGAATTAGAATTCTTCGACGACGAGAAGAAACTCATCCTAGAAGTTTTCAAAGTTCTAGGTGATTATCCTCTTGTCCTCACCTTTAATGGAGATAACTTTGATTTTAACTATCTTTGGCATAGAGCACAAAGGCTGGGTTTTGCCAGAGAGGAGATTCCAATAATCTTAGGAAGGGATTCTGCATCATTAACATATGGTGTTCATGTAGATCTTTATCGATTCTTTCACAATCGATCGATCCAAATCTACGCTTTTTCCAGAAGATACCAGGATAGCAGATTGAATACCATAACCCAAGCGTTGTTGAATATTGGCAAAATAGAATTGAAGAAACCAATACATGAACTAACGCTCTATGAACTGGCCCATTATTGTTGGAATGATGCACAGATTACCCTTGATTTGACGCTATTCAACAACAACCTTACGCTAAGACTAATTCTACTTTTGATGCGAATTTCACACCTACCGATTGAGGACGTTGTAAGACAAGCGGTATCAGGATGGATCAAAAACCTATTCTATTTTGAACACAGGAAGAGAGGATATCTTATACCACGTCCAGAAGACATAATAGAAGAAAAGGGTGAAACTTCAACCAAAGCCATAATAAAAGGCAAGAAATATAAAGGAGCCGTTGTGATCCCGCCAGTAAAGGGCATTCATTTCAACGTCACAGTGCTGGACTTTGCAAGCTTGTATCCGAGCATAATTAAGCAATTTAACTTATCCTATGAAACCATACGCTGCCTTCATCCAGAAGATCAGAAAAGCCACATCCCTGAAACTGACCATTGGGTGTGCACCAAGAAGCTGGGTATAACCTCCCTGGTTATTGGCCTACTTAGAGATGTTCGGATCAATTGGCTAAAGCCAAGATCAAAAGATAAAGACATATCATCAGAAATCAGGAATTGGTACTCGGTTGTTCAACAAGCTCTTAAGGTTTTTTTGAATGCCAGCTATGGCGTATTTGGTGCAGAAATCTTTCCCCTATATTGCCCACCAGTGGCGGAGAGCACCACCGCTGTAGGTCGCTTCTCAATCATGAAGACGATTGAAGCGGCTCAAAGACTAAATGTTCCTGTAATTTATGGTGATACCGACAGTGTGTTCTTGTTGAGCCCCAACACTGAGCAAATAGCCCAATTGACACGGTGGAGTTCGAAAGAATTAGGAATAGAATTGGATGTGGACAAGGTATATCGGTATGTCGCGCTTTCCGAGAGGAAGAAGAATTATCTCGGTGTTTTTGAAGATGGTTCAGTTGATGTGAAGGGGCTCACAGGAAAGAAGAAGAATACTCCAGTTTTTCTGCAAAATGCTTTTTTGGAGATGATCGATGCACTAAGCAAAGTTAGATCCCCTCAAGAATTCTCTGAATTACGTGAAAGAATTCATAATATTGCGCGGGAGAGCTATCAGAGACTGGAAAGTCGAGAGTATAGTCTGGAAGACTTGGCATTCAGAGTCCAACTCGGTAAATCTGTCGAGGCTTACACCAAAACCACGCCTCAACACGTTAAAGCAGCAAAACAGCTTGTTGATAGGAAGAAAGAAGTAAAAGCTGGCGATATAATAACTTTTGTAAAGACGAAGAAAGATCCTGGCGTTCGCCCGGTTGAAATCGCTTCCATCAATGACATAGATGTTGAAAAATACAAGGGCTACATAAGAACCACCTTTGAGCAGGTCCTGGATGCTCTTGGCATTGAATTTCAAGAGATAGTCGGAACGAGAAAGCTATCTGATTTTTTCTAGCCTGAAACTAGTTCTGAAAAAGGCAGTAAATTTACCACATCTCATCGGACTATGTTCCCGGTTTGGTTGTAAGATTTCTCTCCGATAAAGTTAAAACCAAAAAAACCTAAAGAGTATTTAACAGAAAAATGGTGCGTGTTTATGGAAAAAAGAGAAATTCTTATGCAGGGTATAAGATTGGTAGCAGATCCGATCTCCTTGAAAATGACTCCTTCAACTTTTCTGGCAGACTATGGTGGTTATACGGAAGAGGTCGCAGTTGTGGCAAAACATGAAACAGGCTATGCTCTTTATCCAAGCCAAGAAGTTCCAGTCCATAATCAATTTGGTTCTTTTTTCTCGAAATTTACCGAGATTTCAAAAGATATATTGAAGGTAAATGCGGTTATCAATACTTTCACAGATAGTTATATGGGCAAAGATCCGAAATTCGCTTCCATCAGGAGTGGGGGGACCCCGAACGAGGACTTCATGTGCCCTACCCATGAAAAGAGTTGGGATTACCTAGCCTCTGCAGGAAGAGAAGTAGCAAACTACCCCGTCGAGGGAATCATCTTAGTCGGAAATACCTTCGTACAAAAGGATTTCTGTTTCTGTAATAACTGTAAGAATGAGTTTGGGCAAATAGGAAGTATTCAAAGCGACTTCAACTATGATCGAATCTCGCTGGATCCTGAATTGCACTCGAAGTGGTCCGAATGGCGTAGTGATAAGCTAACCACTGGCTTAATTCGCATCGTGGATGCGATACATAGCGTGAATAGCGATCTGGATGTCTCCATAGAGGTTTACCTAGATCCAGAAACCGACTTTGCAAAAGGAGCTGAGGAGGCCTACGCACAGAATATTGAAAGATTAGCAAAGGAAGCAAAGAATCTAACCCTAAACGTGTTTCCGTGGACGCCCTTGCTCCCGACACCTGGTTCAGAAGAGTTCGGAGCTGTAATCCGGCAGCTTGAGTTCACAAAAGAACTGATACGCCGTCAAGGAGTAAGGTTATCACTATTACATTGGAGAATTGATGACGAGACCGACCTGAACAGTTTGAAATCTATGGCAAAGGAGATCAATGCCGAAAGGATTCTCGCATATGCAGATTATCCAAGCAGCTATCGTTTCTGGCGAGAGGCACACCTGGGAATAACATGAATACTCTCTATTTCTATCAATTTCAAATCGAATCACCTCATGCAACTTGGCTAGTTCCAAGTTTGTCCAATCTATTTAATAGGTGAGAATAATTGGACCTCGAGAAGGCTATTGAGAAGCTCGAGAATGCCTATAGAGCTATGCTAAACGGAGATTTCACTCCTGAGGAAGAAGCTAGAGCTAGAGTTCAAATGCTGAGCTTTCTCTCGACGATTCGGGCTGCGGCTCTTGCTTCAAGCGGAAACACTGCAAAATCCCTTGCCAAGAAAACAGAAAATGTTAAGAACCTACTTATTGCTTTTGATCCTTATGGCCCTTGGTTCAGGGAAGTAAATGAGCTGGTCGATGAAGTATATGATTTGATTGCAACTGCGAAAACGATTAAGCTGGAAGAAACAGTTCAGAAACCCCCAGCAAATCTAGATATAAAACTTAGCGAGCTCAGTCAGAATCTTGAAAAGCTGTCATCAACCGTCTCTTCGGAAATATCAAAACTCAGAAATGAGCTAGATTCATTGCGCACTCTTGTATCTCAGGTTGCTGAAGCCATTCCCCAAAGCCTGATCCCATCTGGGAAAGAATCATTGCACCAGTCTCCGGAGAGGATTTCAGTACAGTCAATACTTGAATCATCGGAAAAACCGCCTGTTGAAGAAGTAACATCTGAAGAAGAACAAGCTGATGATTCTGAGGATTTAATACTGGCAAGCAAACAGCAAATCGCAGTTTCAGAAGAAGTCACTGGAGAAGGTGATTTCCGCGAACTTGTAGAACTTGAAAGGAAAAGATATCTGCTAGAGAAGAACCTAGAGAACCTAAAAAGTTCAGCAGAAAGGGGCTCCATTCCGGGGGTTGAGTACAAAAATATCTCAGAGGAGATTGAACAGCAGCTAAATGAGGTCCTGACTGCAATCGAAAAGATACAGAGAAGATTGAAAGACACAGAATAACCTTCTCGACCCATTTAATGACTTCGAGTTTGGCGAATTAGTTCTTCTTTAGCTAGCCGGAAGGCTCTTATGTTCTACATTTCGATCTCTCTTTGTTTATCTAAGCGTTCACCACACTCTGGACAGTATTGAGCTTCATTATCGACTTGGGCACCACATATTGCGCAGAAATCATCAATTGAGCTTCTCCGATTTCTTGGTTCCTGTGAGCTATCTTTAGTGCTGAAGTTTTCAAGAATATCGAAATTGAATTCCGGCTCTTCTGTGTAGGGTTCTGAAGGTTCTGGAAAAACCGAAGAAAAATCCATATCATCCTCCTCTTCAGCATTTCTTTCAGTATCTACGATTTCCTCGTCGGCCAGCTGAATTGGAGACACCCAATCCAAATCGGTCTCTTCTGAGTCTGTTTTTTCCCGGGTAGAGTTAATAATGCGTTCGTGGAATTCATTCTTCAATTGTCTGTAATGTTTCTTGGTCAACCCAAGTAGCTTTAGAGCTAAATCCCTCTCAACACAAGGTTTCTCCAGACCACAGCAATATGAAAGACTGCCGTAGCAAGTTATGGCGGAAGCTTCCTTTTCAATAGATGTTCTTACAGGCTCAATCCTCCTATTTCCGATAAGCAAAGATTCTCCCGATTGTCTTATGTCCACCAGCCCCTCCATCTGAACCGCTTTTAGTACATCTTCTGCTGAATAAATATTGCCATTGATCACTATAATACCTCTAGGATTGCCATACATCGCATCACACCAATGCCCAAGATAAACATGATAGGCTTCTTTTCTAAAAAAATAAATATTGGCTCAATCTACTCATTTCCTGCAATTCATTCTCTCTCCTTCCCTTTTTTGGGCGCCTTGAATATTACGCTGGTAATACTTAGCAATACATAGAAACCAAAAGCGCAATAATAAGATATTACTCCTTATATTTTGGCTGCCTATCTCGTTTTTTGAGAAAAGCAAAGATTTAAATATAACAGCGTTATATTACGACTGGGGAGTACATTATGAAAATAATGGTATACATGGACAATGAAAGATCAACCATGGTGGCCAAGGAAGTCATAGATGCTATGATTTCCTATTTTGATGAGCACTATGGTCATCCAGCTTCAATTCATGGATTGGGAGAACAGGCTCATGATGCAATAGAGGAAAGCGCAGAAACTATAGCACAGTCGATAAACGCAAAATACAATGAGATCGTCTTTACTTCAGGAGGAACAGAAGCAAACGACCTGGCGATAAGAGGTATTGCTTATGCCAACAAAAACAACGGGAAGCATATAATTACGTCAAGGATCGAACACCCATCAATAATGCGAATAACAGAGCAACTCTCAAAACAAGGTTTTGAAATCGACTATCTCGATGTAGACGAGAAGGGCTTCATAGACATGGAGCAATTGAAGCAGCTAATCAGAGATAAGACAATCTTGGTGAGCATAATGCATGCAAATCATGAGATTGGCACAATTCAGCCAATAAAGGAAATAGGTGAGGTCCTAAAGGATCAAAACCACAAGATACATTTTCATGTTGATGGTCAAGCATCTTACACAAGACTCCCCATAGATGTTCAAGAGTTAAATCTGGATGCGCTAACACTAAGCGCACATAAGATCCATGGTCCAAAAGGGATAGGTGCAATCTACTCCAGAGAAAAGATGAAGATTGATCCAATACTTCTTGGCTATGTTTCTCTATCAAGACTAAGACCTGGAACAGAGAATGTTCCTGGAATAGTGGGCTTTGCGAAGGCTGCTGAAATTGCTTTCAAGAATGTAAGCGAATATGTGAATCATATGAAAGATTTGAGAGACGAATTGATTGAAAGAATCGAAAATGCCATCCCTGAGATTCTGCTCCATGGCCCAAGAGGAGATAAGCGAAGTCCAAATAACGTCAATTTCTCATTCAAGTATATTGAAGGAGAAGCAATAATGATGTATTTAAATATGAATGGAGTATACGTATCAACGGGCTCTGCCTGTGCTTCGAGAAAGTTGGAGCCAAGCCATGTTTTAACCGCCATAGGGATACCGCCAGAGGTTGCACATGGATCAATATTATTTGCTTTGAGCAGATATAACACAAAAGATGAAGTTGATTATGTATTAGAAGTCCTTCCGAAAGTCATAAACCAATTAAGAAGTATGAGTCCCCTATGGCATAAAGTGAGTGAGAGGTCGTAAAATGGGAATCAGATACAACAAGAAAGTGATGGAACACTTCATGAATCCTAAGAATGTTGGGACCCTCAAAGATGCAGACACAATAATCGAAGAAGGGAATCCGGTCTGCGGCGATATGCTCAGAATGTATTTGAAAATAGACGAAGGTAAGATCAAAGATATAAAATTCCTTTCCTTCGGATGTGCGGCTAATATTGCCACAGCATCTGTTATTACGGAACTGGCAAAAGGTAAGACATTGGAGGAAGCAAGGAAAATAACCATGAAAGATGTAGCGGAGAATCTGGATAATCTTCCTCGCATAAAGATGCATTGTGCAGCCTTAGCTGCTAAAGCCCTGCAAAAGGCAATAGAAGAATATAAAGAATCCGAACAGGACAGAAAAGACAAGGAATAGTCAGGCCTTACCGCCATGGATAAATGGAAGAATAACAATAATATCATTATTTGAGATTTCTGTATTGAATCTGTCCAGTGCTGAAATCTCGATTTCATTAACTAAGACCAAGAAGTTGCTTCTTATGTGATCTTTTTCATCAAAAATCTCACGTCTCAATTCCCCTTTGATATTTCTTGCCAAGACTTTGAGGAAATCTTTGAGTTTGACTTTATCTGATAATCTGATCTGGATTTCTGGTTCTCTGCTTAGCCTCCTTAGGTGAGCGAGGAAACGGACCCTTACCCCTGTCACAACTATACTCCTCCCTGTAACACAGCAAATCCAAAAGTAGATAAAGCTTTTGTGTACTCTTGCTATTAATAGATATTCTGATTGTGCCTGGTGGAGTAAATGGCGATCGTTCCACACAAAATAAGGTATCTTAACCTGGAAAAGGATTGTGTTCTCCTAGGAGGTATCAGTGATAGGTTAGAAGAGATTAGAGAGGATGAAATAGCCTTTATTGAACCGTGCGCAGCGGAGGTAGGAAAGCTTACGGCAAAGATAACGCTCTCTGATGAGAGATTTGGGAGGCAAAAGTCCTTTTTTGACAAGAGTATGCTGTGTGAACTCCTCGAGGTATACAGAGGTAGATTTTCCGAATTTGAATGCAGTGAAATGCTAGGGATTGCGAGAATAAAATGGAGGGGGAAGAATTTATCACTCTTCGCAAGCGGCAGTATAAAGATCTCGACAGCTTTGAGCGAGAATGACATAATGCAGATGCTTACTGATATCACTCGCTTAGTATGGGGGACATTGATTTGCGGTGTCTGTGGCAAACCAGCGATTCATTGCGCCTCTGGAGCCTGCAACAAATGTCTTATGCCCCACAGGGATGGGGGCGAAGAGGTCCTTGTTAGCAACAGATTTTCAGGGATATTTTTGACGAATGCCTTGATCTCGATGGATCATGCGCTAAAAGCATTAGAAATCATATATGGTAGTCTGCTACACACACTAATGGAACACGAGAAAAGCAACATATCATTCAGAATTGCTGATAAAAAAACACTAAAAGCAATTCAATTGGGCTTAGAATATATTCTTAGAGCCCCTAGTTCTGATGATGCCCTACTGGGTTTCTCCCTGCTGGGCTCTTCGTGGAACTTGAGGGTCGTAATTGAAGCATTGAAAAACATCTATAAAGAAAAAAGAGCAATCAGCGGTTCCATTCAGGAAATCGATGAAGAAGCCAAAGGTAAGTTGCTCAACCTGCTTAAAGAAGTGAATGAGACTCTTTCAATGCTTTCTACCGGCTTTATGACCTTTGGCAAGGAAGCTAAAGATTGCCTCGAAGAAAAGGTCAAATTAATAATGGAAGAATCCAAAGCCTTTCATATATTCCGCATGAAGTCATCAGAAAGGCCAAAGGCTTTGGATATCTTGACTAATTTCATCAATTCATTCTTAGCATTTGCTTATCATCTATCCGAAATTCTTGGAGGGTAGCTGATTGATAGAAGTGGATGAGATTAGAACAGATTTTCCTATTTTGAGAAAAAGGAGGGAAAGGGACAATAAACCGTGCATATATCTCGATAATACTGCAACAAGTCTAAAGCCCAGACAGGTTGTAGATGCAATCGTAGACTACTATGAAAATCATTGTGCAAACATCCATCGAGGTGTTTACAGACTCTCTCAAGAAGCTTCTAGGCTTTATGAAGAAGCTCATGATGTAGTTGCTAGATTCATTGGCGCAGAAGATAGAACCCAGATGAGTTTTGTTAAAAATACAACAGAGGCAATAAACTACATAGCATACGGGATTGATTGGAAGCCCGGAGATACGGTAATAACCTCAATAATGGAGCATCACAGCAACATTGTACCCTGGCATCTGATAAGAGAAAAGTTTGGAATAAAGATAAAATATCTGCCCTTGAAAGACAATTGGTATCTTGATGTTGATCAACTGGAGGAGCTAATCGACGATAAAACTCGGCTCGTTACAACAACTCATGTATCCAATGTCCTCGGTACCGTCAACCGAGTTGAGAGAATATGCAAGATTGCTCATGATCATGATGCTCTATGTTTGATTGATGCCGCTCAGTCTGTTCCTCATATGCCCGTGGATGTCAAAAAGATTGGGTGTGACTTCCTGGTATTCTCAGCCCATAAGATGCTTGGGCCTACTGGAATTGGTGGGCTATACATAAAGGAAGGAATTGCTGAAGAGCTGTGTCCAACATTAGGTGGGGGAGAGATGATACGCAACGTTACAATGGAACACAGCGAATGGAACATAATGCCTTGGAAGTTTGAGGCTGGAACACCAAACATAGCAGGAGGAATAGGATTCAGAGCTGCGATTGCTTACCTTAAAAAGCTGGGTATGAAGTGGGTAAGGAATCATGAAAAAGAACTAACAGAATATCTAATGGAGAGACTCAAGGCAATTCCCAATGTAGAAATCTATGGTCCACGTGATGTGAAAGAGAGGGGAGGCGTAGTTGCATTCAACATCGAGGGACTGGATGCTCATGACGTTGCTACTTTCTTAGACGAAATAGAAAATATAGCTGTCAGATCTGGGCTTCATTGCGCACAACCTCTGCATAAGATACTTGGCATTCCAAGAACCGTTAGAGCATCGGTATATGTATATAACACGAAAGAAGAAGTAAGAATATTCTGTGACACCTTGAAGGCAATATCCGAAGAATTAGCATGACTCGAAATATTCAATTTCCATCTAGAATATTTCCTTCTAGTTAAAAAAGCGCGAAAATGCGCACCCACAATATCCAAATAAGTTTAAATATTCAGTTAAGTAATTTCTAGACGATACAATCCTCAAGAGTGGAGTAATTATCAATGAAAAGGGCCATTGCTCCATCAATCTTTCTTGTGGCTTTTCTCCTCTTAGCTCTTATTCCCTTAGAATCTCCAGCACAAGCGGCAACTGGAAGCAGTTTGACGGTTCATTTTGTAGGACAAACTGCAGCAGGCTCAATTGACGAAAACAATACTCATGGAGTTGTTTTGTTCGATGTAAATCAAACAGGATTCTATGAGGTCAACATAACTGCAACAAACAACTATACAGCTTCCTATACAACACCAGATGTCTCTATCTCTCTTAACTCTAGGACTTCCACCTACGATCCCATAAACAACAGATTAACCGAACAATTGCGACCGATATACATGGAAATGGATGCTAGAAATAGTGACTTCATTTCAGATATTGAACCATTAACGTCGGAGTGGTCCGTATGGACTGTTCCAGTAGTAGATCCAAAGATTATATCAATTATGCTGGAGCTCACGTCTGGTAAAGCAGTGAACTATGAAATCATCGTTACTCGTCTCGCCAATTTAGATGAAAATCAGATAAATCTTGGTAACAACGTGATTGATTGGAATGATTCGGAATTTGGCAAGCTGCTATATTTCGACGTTCCCTCGCCAAGCATATATAATATCAGCATAGATCAAAACATCACAACGTACAATGTTTCAGATGGTGGATATATAGGAGCCAGTCTTCGAATGAGGGTTAGTGGATTTAACGCTTCTGAGGACCAATTGGAGGTCATATTCAACGATCAAATCCTAGGATATATAAAGGGAGACGAAACCTTCTGGGAGATTTCCCCGAATACCATAACACACGATGTTGTAGATGGTAACAATATAACTCTGGTTTATACGAATTTCACTGTAGGTGCTCAACTGAGCATAATTGAGGCATACTTGTATATACCGGTCGAAGATGGGGATAGAAGACAATTCTGGTTCCCAAATTTCCTCGCAACTATGGAGTGGGGAAGTAATGTTTCCTCTGATACTGATACCGTCGACAGCTATACTGTACCAGGAACTCAAGACCAGGATGACTACTACTCTCTTACCCACGGAAACTATGGCTATGAGGTTTCTAATCCAATTGATTTAGTCAACAATGTGAGCGATTGGAGAACTCCATACTTGGCTTCGGGCAGATATTATCTGAATATGTCAAGGGAGTTCAGAGCACAGAAGGAGATCAGCATCTCAATTGCAGAATTACCTACTCAAAATCTAACTGCCGGAAATAGCCTGAAATTCACATATGCTAAGGGGAATCAGACATCGGCAATCCCTCTTAACCTTAGCAGTGCGAATTATGTTGTGGTTAATCTGCCGGAGGGAAGATATGATAAATTATCCTTGCTCATAACATCAGGTATGAATTGGACGGTATATGGGTTGCCGATCATTCAAGGAAGTCCGCTTATTCCAACATTGGTCTATCAGAAATATGATAATTTAACCACACCTGTATCCTATCAGGAGCTTTCATCGGTTAACATTATCAGCAGAGAATTCATCCCATCGCACAGTCAATGGGCTACAGGAGAAACCTTCAACACTCATGAGGTACTCCCAGTAAGCCTGATCGACACCAACGGAAGCCTATCGATCGGAACATCGTTATTTGGGTTATTCTCAAATATGCCCAACAGTGTGTTGACATTTGCGATTGGAGCTCAGGAGAGTTTAGGATACACTGCAACAGCGACGGTTTCATTCAACCTTACGCTAACTGATCTTCATTTAACCTCATTACAATCGCCTACTTTCACAACACCGGTCTTCAATGCTACCGTGGGAAACATCATGGACATTTTCTCTCTCGAAGTTGCCATAGGTAATGAGTATATAATTACCGCAGAACCTTTGGCTTGGACAAGTCATGGCTATGTTTCGTTGCAGGTAACATCACACACCGGAGAAGACTGGTTACACTGGTACTTACCGACTTATATCGGTCCATGTACAATGACTACAGCTGCTGTAAATGAATCTACACTAATTGAATATGTACCCGTAAGAGATGGAAAAGTCTACATAATGGTTATGGGATATGATACAGTATCCACGCTTGGTGATACTAGTTCAATAAGAGTCAACATTACGAGCGAAGTTGAACAAGTCACTGTCGGAGCTGGTGTAGGCAATACCATAACATTCAGCCAAGATGATAACGTAACGCTTCTCGCATTCACTGCCATTGAGGGGCATACTTATACTATCGGATTCTTCAGTGAAGAAGGAATGGTTGATCCATTCTGTGGTATCTCATTCTTTGATGCTAGAGGAATTAACCAATTCAGCACTGTTCTATCGGGCTATATTGAGTTTTATGGTACATCCGCCTCTACTGTGACCTTTGTTGCAAGGTCTACTGGTCCTGTCTACATTGCAGTATATGGCCGAGTGACCTTTGGAACGGCGACAGTCACAGTAATCCTGACAGCAACTCCCCCGCCAAACCTATTCTTGGGCCTGGCTATAGGTATTCCTGCAGGTATAGCTGTTGGTGCAGTTATATTCTGGGCGTTGATGAAGAAGGGAATCCTCCTGAAAAAGGAGCCTTAGAGCCACGAATCTCCCCTTTTTATTTATTGATATTGCGGGCTAGTTACAGCTCAAGTTTTATAATGACAGTTCGATTATTTAGGTTCAGTGGAATCAGAAAGCAATTTACAGATGGTGGAATATACGTGTTATCAAAGGAAGAACTGGATAGGTATGATCGACAAGTAAGATTGCACAAATTTGGTATGGATGGTCAAATAAAACTAAAAAAGACGAGAGCTTTCGTAGCCGGGATTGGCGGTCTCGGATCTCCAGTACTATCATATCTGACAGTGGCCGGAGTAGGCAAAATAAGTTTGGCTGATAGCGACAAGGTGGAATTGAGCAACTTGAATCGACAGATCCTCCACTGGAACAAAGACATAAGCTACAACAAAGCTGAATCAGCAAGGGATAAGCTTCTGGAGATGAATCCGAATGTCAATATTAGAAGCCTGGTAGAAGTCATAACCAAGGAAAACGCTTCTAACCTAATTGGCAACAGTGATTTGATAGTTGACTGCATGGACAATTATGAGACAAGGTATTTGTTGAATCAAGTCGCACTAGAGAAAGGGATTCCTCTTTTTCATGGAGCCGTTTATGGTTTCGAAGGGCAAGTCACAACAATAATTCCTGGAAAGACACCTTGCTTGAGATGTATTTTCCCTGAAGCTCCCCCTGAAGAGGTCTTTCCTGTGGTTGGAGTCACCCCTGGTGTGATCGGCTGTATACAGGCAATGGAAGTAATAAAATTCGTGATCGGAGTCGGAAACCTGATAACCAATCGACTTTTGGTCTTCGATGGAATAGACATGGAGTTTATCAATATTGAGATTAGAAAGAATCCAAATTGCCTTGAGTGTGGAAATAGATGATTGACTGAAAATATATTATGTTTTGCCAAATTATATTAAGACCAATGTTTTTGAGAATAGCTTCTTGAGCTCCGATGCCGGTTGACTACTTCTTCTTAGTATGTTCAAAGTGATTCTTAGAATTGCATATGCAGCGAGCTTCGTCATCTTGCTTCCGCTTTGTATAATCTGTTTTGCTGTTTCTCTTATGATATCAAAGAATTGAATATTCAGATCTCTTTTCTTCTCTTCAATTTCGGTATTGATTGTTCCCAGGATTGCATCCATATTCTGATCTATCGAATTCAGATCATGTGGTAGATCTGTTGATGCAATTTCGCATCCTTTGAGATTGAGCATACGAATACCAGTTCTTCTTATTAGAATCTTCTTAATCACAGGATTATCCCTAATATCAGCGAGCGTTTTTATGATGTATTTAACAACATTGATCAGTGTTTCTTGTCTGGTCTTAAGGAGATTCTTCGCAGATTGTGTGTAAGGGAGGAATATCTCTGTGTGGATATATCTTTGGTTCTTGGGGTCATCTATCCACACTTCTTCTTCATCGATGACATTCTTGGCGGCATTATAGGTACTGTCTTCCGCGTCGCGGATGCCAGAAAAAACACTGCCTAGCACATCTGCATAGATCTCGCTAGTGAGAGTGTTTCTGAAAGCTTTGCTTGCTTCGAATTTCCTTATTAATGCTGTATCATACTCACATATCCTTTTGAGATTCTCAAATAACTTTTCTAATGAGGGAAGTTCTTCGGAGATTCCCTGAATGATAAGATTTGATGGAAGACGCAGTGCTGGATCTATCCCTTCTCTACTGTATTTCAAAAAATCACTATGAAGATGTTTCACTTTTTCATTTTCTCTAATAATCCTCTCCATGGTGGTTTGTGTCCGATCCAGTCTTGTCTGCAATTCCTTTAAGGCTTGTTTGTTAGTCTCAATATTCTCTTTGAGTTCTAGTCTCTCTTGATCCAATGTCCTGAGTTCATGATTCAGTGCATTGATTTGAGTTGTTTGATCGACGACTTTGAGCGATAATTGCGTATTTTCTGCCCTCAGCGTTTCTATGCCGTCCTCAAGGTTTGTGATGCGTTCTTGTTTTTCTCCCAGCTGATTTTCCAAACCTTTGATTTCTTCTTGAGTTTTAATCAGATGAGTTGCTGTCTCTTCAAGAGGGTGAAGTATCATATTGATTCGACTCATCAGTTCCTCTATTTTGCTCTGGATTTTTGCTTGTGCTTCCGGGACGCCTTCGTTCTTAATATCCTCTCGAATGATTCGAACAGAAGAAGAGACAATATTGTCATCTCTCCTGGGCAGTAGTTCGGATTTTAGAAGCTGAGTCAGTTGCTTCTCCAACATATTGATGTTTTCATCAACTCTTGTAATGCTGTCTTTTTGTTCCAACATATCTGTATTGATTTGCTTTGTATCTTTGACAATATCTGATAGTTGACTCATTAGCTTCTTTAGATTGTCATAAGCATTCTTAAGTGCTTGGGGCATTTCTTCCATATGATCACCACCGAGCAGAGAAGCAAAAACTACTCGTTTTTCAGATTATCATAGGTTTCGATTATGTGCTGAAAAGTATCTCTTGCTTCCCTTAGTTGATCTTTTGATACTCCTTCATTCTCATAATGGCTAATATACCAATTTCTATCAAAAAGTGAGTCAAAATTCTCCAAAACATGTTTGAAAGCGTCGGTTATAGCCACATTATTTGTAAGTAATGTTATCTCCTTTTCGAAGTCTGTGGGACTGCTCTCACAGATGCCATATTTAAGTCCTAGGTCCGAGTGTACTCCCGGAACATATTCAACATTGGCTCTTATCTCATTCATAATGTTGTAAATATTGTCAATGGATATTTCCCCACGAAACATTATAACAGAAGATATTGTTGAGCCTTTACCGTCGCAGCTGACCATAAAGTGACTTGGGTCAAAACAGCGCTCTATCAGATCAAGCTCTGTAGCATTCTCTCCTTCCTCTTTGGTTAGAGGAGCCATTGAAGGTATAATGAATTTTGTTTCTGGAAGAGCAACCAGATTGTGAGCCATCTCCATCAAGTCCATATTAAGCTGTCCTGGGAATCTGAGAGACGCAGTAATGGAAGCCATGACCCTTCCAATCAGAAAATTTAGATCAGAGAATTGCTTTATGAAGGGCTGATTGAATATATCTTTTACAATCCGCATCAAAGCGCTATTGTCGAACATGACACATATATCTGCGTGTTCCATCAGGTGAGTCAGACTCAGAACCGTATTGTACGGAGCAATTGTTATATCGTTCATACGAGCTGGCAAGACACTAAAAGTCATAACTCCCTTTTCGGGAAATTCCTTCTTCAAAGTTTCAGCAATCAAAGAACCGAATCCACTTCCAGTGCCCCCACCAAGTGTGTGGATTATGATAAAACCCTGCAGTGTATCGGGGACCGTGGATCGGATCTTCTCTAGGAGATTTGGGATTAATCGCTTTCCAAGCTTGTATCCTGTCGCCCAGACATTATGAGCGCCAGAATAACTGAGTAACATAAGCTCTTCTGAAAAGAATTTGTCAAGACCTTTTTCACGAACCAGGAACTCAACAGCTAATGGTTCAAGATCAATGAACAGAGATCTGGGATGGAATCCATCTGGTGACTCAACCAGAAAGACCGACTTATAATCAACTATTTCAGATTCCTCTTCCTTCCTTTGAAGAGTCCTCATATCAATTCCATGTTCTGAGCATATCGTATTCCAAAAATTATAACCTATCTGATTTCCACCTTGGCCCACATGTAAGACAAGTATTTCTCGACCGGGCATCAATATATCCTCCTATCCAATTCTATCCTTATTTCTTTCTTTTTGAGTAGATTCCGTGCAGTTCTTTGGTAATTGTCTTGCAAGAACCTTCTTCTGAGATATACTTGGCAAAGTATTCATAGATATCATCATAGGTAACATTATCCTTGAGCTTATCTTTCAATATATCTAGATTCACAACCACTGATAAGCCCTCAGCATCTACAACAACTACCGATGGGTTGTAGGCAATATAGATGTTGAGGACGGGATCTGAGATCGCTTTAATCTCACCTCTTTTTATCCATCCCCGTTCGCCGAAGCTTTTCATCGCATTGTTAACAAGATCAATCTCTTGCTCGTACATTGTAATTGGCAAAATACCATTGGTTATGAATTCTTCATCCGTGTATTTCTCCGGAATGCAATCCACAAACATCGATATGCCTTTTATGGTCTCCTTGTTCATCCTTGAAGATCTCATTTGTATACAGCTCTTAAGGGGTTCGTATGCTTCAATCAGAAATGTCCCAAGTAACATAAGCCTTCTCTTTAACTCGTCCCAATTATATGTATCTCCGTCTCCTTTAACCCATTTATCCAGTATTATGTCGAAATAGCTCAATAGCAGTGGAGAAGGATTCTTGAGATTTGAGAGGAGGTCCTTAATGTTCCTTATGCTATTAGAAATCGGTTCTGCTATCGCTTCCAGTTTTTCAGCGAAATCCTTTTCTCTTTCAGCATATTCAGCATAGTCTGTTTTAAAACTGGATATGAGTAGATTCATAAGCTTTACTGCTCCATCAATATCTTGATTCTTAAGGATTACTCTTGGACTGATTCCTGCAGAAACAAGCATTACTACGCCCCGAACCAGTGCAATTTCTGCATCTTTAATGTCTTCCAGAATTGGAATAGCTTGTTGCAGGTAGTCATCATCGGCCTCTTCCATCTGAACCTCAATCATAAACTTTTCAATGAATTGTTTCAAATTCCTTTTGAAGAACCTTTGCTCATTCTCAATTATCTCATCGACGCCTTCCATCAGATTTCTAAGTTTATCTAAAACCTCAGAACGAATTCTAATTCTTTTCTCCAGTTCACTTCTGGATTCTTTATGTTCAGAGAATTTCTTCTCAGCGTCTTTAATTATTTCCAGAATCAAATCGTACTTTTCATCGACGGATTCAATATTGCTCTTGCCCTCTGCGACTGCTGTTTTTAATGGCCCAAGAGACGCATTGATACCGGAGATCGCCTTTATGGCCTCATTTGTGCGGCCCCATGATAAGTCCATATTTTTCATCATGGCTCCCAAACTATCAAACGCAATCAGAAGCTCCTCGCATCCTTTTTCAAGATTTTTGGCCCAGCTTAATACTGAATCCAATAATAATGTGTCTCCCCGACTTAGGGTATTCTCCAGTACTTTCAAATCTGCTTCCAGTTTCCTTCTCTTTTTTTTGTCCCCACCGAGAATCCCTCTTATTCCTTTACGAACTTCTTTGAGTTGATCAGCCTCGATTTTTAGTCCTTCTGCCTGCGATCTGAGTTCATTCAAATCCTGGATCATTTCCCCAGGCTTAATGTCCAAGGCATCAACTACCTTCTCTCTTAGCCACAGACGTCGCATAAACCAATTAATGTTTTCACTCAGAACCTTTTGAGCCTTTCCCAAATGTATTCTACCCCTTGTTTGGATTGTGAGCCGTCAAGCAAATCTTTGTAATTATTATAAGAAAAACCTTTCGTACTCATTTCTCGACGAGTGAGTTCTTTTGTGAGCTAGAATTCCTAAGAAGTTTAAGACCGTCAACATGGATTCTTATCACTTTAAGCGGAGATTTTGCAGCAGAAATGACATTGAATTCGCCAGAGGCACTCAATAATTCTTTTGCTAGTCTTAAACCCTTTTCTGAGTAGAACCTGATGACATTCTGGAATGAAGGACTATGTCCGTAGACGTAGTAATAGGTATTCAGGAGACTCCATTTGATAGCTTCCTCCATGAATCTGATCGCTTTCTTGTTAAGGAAGGATGCCAATAGACCCGATAAGCTAAGAAGAAAACACATTGAAAGACTTCTCAACCACTGCCGGATGTCAACAAGAGGCCTTGTAATCTCCTCTGAAATATCATCTCCATATATTGTTACAGCATGGCTTAGAATGGCGCTAAACACCAATCTTGATGGAGCAAGAAATTTCTCGAAGATTCGACTTACTGAAAAAACTCTTCTGAAATCTCCTTTCAAAATATCGCTCTTTTTGCAGATAAAATGGGAGGCAAACATACCCGTAGCTCTCTCAATGGCCCTAAATAGTCGTTCCAGTCTTGCTTTTGGTGATTTAGAGAATCCATAAGTGATTTCGAGACCTTCGACCATCCTATCAACTCTGTTAATTTCGCTCAGATGGACCTTATCATCCAGTACTAATACTACGTCAAGATCGCTCTTTTCTGGGTCTGGATGCCCCTTTACATATGACCCAAATAGCAGAACTGAGACCAGTCTGCCATCTGTCATTTGATTGACCTTTTTTATTAGAATATCCAAATACGCTCTGACCTTTTTTGGCAGTGAGATTGGGGCTAAAGGTGTGTTTTTCATCTGAATCACTCATAATCGCTGAGAATTCATGTATCAAAGCTTCAGTTAAATTTTTCTCACAAGAAAGAGGAGTGGCGCCGATGTAAAGGCCCTCAAATTCAGTTTTAGAAATAGCCACATTTGCCTATTTAGATTATTGCTCTCCTTGTACGGGAAAGTCTATCAAGTTTTCGCTTCAGTCTTTCGAGATTCGCTCTCATCTTCTCTAGAAAGGTATCAGCATCCTCAAACTCCTCGTTTATTATTGCCTTGAGAAATCTGTCAATTTCAGATTTGTGCTTTCTGGAATCGTAACCAATGAACTCAAGAATGGCCTCAATTCTCTGCAGTGAGGAGTCGTGACCTTCAGTCACTCTCTTAATCACCGAAAGGCTCTCTCCCATTCTTGATGAGATTCTCTTGTCTTCTTCTATGGCACTTAGTGTGTATTCGAACCTGGGTAACACGAAAAGCCTCAATTTTGATCTTAAATCCTCCTTACTCTCAACTGTCTTGAAGAAGATTTCCAATACTGATTTTGCATAGTAATACACCTCTCGTCTTGCTTCGATCCATTTTTCAAGTGCTTTTAGGGCATTTAGCGCTTCAGAGAGGGATTTAATAGAACGTTCGATCCCGAGTTCCATAATAGGGCTTTCTAACCCTATTGTGTCAGGAATGCTTAAGGAGATGAGAGATGTCCCTTCTTTGATCAATTTTGTGAATTCCGATAATCTAGCCAAAATGAGGTCTTTGCTCAATCCGTGTTCCCCCCGAAAAACGCACATTATTTTCAGGCTAGACTCTAATATATTTATCGACAAAAATACCCCTTTTTATGAGTATTTATGCAACATCGAAACCCAACTTCCTCAATTCTTCTCTGATCACATGGTATACAGAATCGGTCGTATTTCATTTGCTTCTAGTCTTCTCTGCCGCCGGGACACACTGTTCCCAAAATCCGGAAAAGCGAGGGGTAGACATATCATATCTACCCTCAAAAGAGTATTGTTGAGCCATTATTCATCAAAAGGCGCTATTCCGTTCTAGTTAGAGATCAAAAAACAGTCATTTGGAGTGGAGTTGCTTTCTTATTCATCTATGAGGTTCGACCATAGAGTCAACAACTCTTTTGATGTTGTTCCGTGATGTTCATTAAAGATTCTCAACGCCGCCTCGCCTTTTTTGGTCAAGAAGTAGAATCTTTTGGTTTCTTCATAGCCTTCTGAATTCATAGAGGCAACATAATTCAATTCTTCAAGCCTATTAAGAATCTTCGAAGCCGTGGGGGTGTCTGTTTCAGAAGTGATATCTTTATGAGTCGATTCAGGATAGTTGAAAAGGAAACGAAGGATTTCAACAACAGTAGGAAGTTCATCGTCTGAAAAATCATTATTTAATGACCTTAATGGTGTTCGTGGCAATGTAATCGAATCTGGTGTTGCGAGATCAGAGCTGTGGTCCAGCATATGACTAGCAAATTCTCGCTGTATCGCTTTCTGGACTATTGGGTCGTTTGAAAGATCAGAACTTAAATTTGATTCTTTTGAAGACAGGCTAGTTGTTTTTGATGAAGGTGTCTTACCGCTCACAATCAAGCTTGCGAGTCCGTAATCCTGCATGATGAAATCAAGACCGGTTTCAGAATCTATTCCACCGCCTGTAATTGAAAGCTGCAGAACCTTGATTAGGTCATTTTCAGCAACCCTATGGACTTTGCATTCAGGGAATGATGTATGAAAGGAGGTCTTAACTATGAACATGTTTTGACGTACTTGTTCCGTCAGCGTTCTACACTTTTCTTCTAGATTCAGAAAACCCTTCATATTCTTATGGATGGCGATTAGTGCCTGCACATTCCAGTAATTCTCTTGAATATGGAGAACACCTTTTCTTTCGCTGTTTATCTGATCGTTAACTGGATTTTGAATTAGTACATATGTCAGTGAAATATTCTCATCGTGAAGAGTTTTTAGAATACCATTCAGGTCTCCCGTTAAGCCTCTTGGAACTTTTTGGAGAGCAAGGAATCCTACAGCAGCTATCTGAGAACCCCTCTTCACTATGACCACATCATCGAAATTTCCATAGAAATAGAATTGAAGATCCCTAAGAATGTCTATTTCTCTCAATCTATCAGGTTTTTCTCTTTTTTCATATCTAATCCTTCCAATGCTGCCTAGTTTCTTCTTTGTTCCTTTAGCTAATCTTTTGAGATGACTAAAATTCAGTGCTATAAGAGTAAGTACCATCGGCACAACAAAAAGGAATAATGTAACAGTCGCATTACTTGCCAGCAGCAGAATTGCATTCAGCGCAATAAATCCAACTATTAAGAGTACAATAAACTTAATGATTCCTCCGGATAAAATCTTCACCTAAAGCACCTCAACCAAAACTCCTCGTAGTGAGGAGGAGTGTTTCATGATCCAACTTCTCCCAGTAGTTTTAATCCAGTATAGATTGTGAACATTCCTGGAACCCCAAAACCTACAAACCAGAGCACCGTTTCGATCATGCCAGTCTGAGTGAATAATCCGCTAATAACACCTACCATGGCTACGGTAAGAAATCCAACCCCCAGAGATGTTATAACACTGCCTATAAGCCTATGAAGGGGATTGGTTTTTCCCTTCTCTTCCCTGACCCTAGCTCTGCCCAGGTTGTCAAGGAAACTCAGACAGTTAAGCTTGGATATGGCATATTCACTTGAGGACATCTCTCCCAGATTATATTTCTCATCAATGAATCTCAGAAGCCTGGCTACTTCTTCTTCCATCCCGAGAATCCTCATTCAATTTGATCTCGGTTTGGAAACGGATTTCGTTTTAAGGATTATCAAGACATATGTAAAAGGCTGTCAGGATTTCGTAATTGAAAAAAAATGAGTAAAAAGACCTCTGTTTGATAGAAAAGACGAAAATCTGGGTAAAAAAGCCGAAATGATCCTGTTTTGAGGAAATCTGATGAGCATTTTCCCAAATGCAGTTGTGAAAAATCGTATATTTTGCGGTTGAAATGCGACAAATTGCTCAGCGTGTTTGTTTATTCTTTTAGCAGCTACGGTTCTTTTCTCTTGAGGGGGAGTTTTGCCAATTCCTCCAACCATCTGGGATCAAGTCCTATGCTGTTTCTCAATTCCTTGCATAGAAAATCTTCGCATTCAGTACAGAACTGTAGATTCTTGTCCCCTCTACAACACTTCAGTATATTGCAATCCAACCTATCCGGACTGCCGCATCCCCTACATTCTTGATTCATATAAAATCGGCAGAAGCCACAGTAGAGTCCACAGGGAGTTGCCAGAGAATCACCACTCAAATATACCACCAGGTAATTCTTTCTGTTACATAAGATTAAATAGGTTTCGTGATTAGAAGGTTCGTAACATAAATCGTTTTAAGGTTGGCTTCAATGAATGGACTCACAATAGATCCAATGATTATGTTTGAACTATCCTTCGTACTCTTGGTCATGGTTAATCCCTTTAGCAAAATGCTGGTTGTGAGTGTCATCTCCGAAAAATCAGCTATGACTGATCGAGAAATAATTCTGCGGAGTAATTTGGTTGGCTTGGC
Source organism: Candidatus Hodarchaeota archaeon (assembly GCA_048886745.1). Classification (GTDB taxonomy): domain Archaea; phylum Asgardarchaeota; class Odinarchaeia; order Odinarchaeales; family JBHLKK01; genus JBHLKK01. The sequence goes on from JBHLKK010000006.1 coordinate 43,923, forward strand.
TATCTTGATCGTTTTCTGCATTTTTGGAACAGCCCTAATGCAATATGTTTTCAATATAGGGATCGATGCACTAAGGATTGCGGGAGGTGTTGTTGTTTTTCTAATAGGCTTCGAATTCCTGTGGAAGGGAGAGCTAAAATCATTTGCTAAGGCAGAATCAACAGCTGGCTTTGAGGTAGTACCGCTGGGGACGCCTCTCATCACAGGGCCATCAGTTATAACTACAACAATTGTTTCCGCAAGCCAATATGGATATCTGACCGTTATACTAGCGGGAATTCTAGCAATAGGATATAATACAGGTGCAATGCTTGTGGGTTCGTCCGTATCGAATAGAATCAATCCAAAAATCTTGGGCGCTCTTATTAGAATTCTTGGGCTTTTTACTGCAGCAATTGGTGTTCAAATGATGCTAACTGGAATAAGGAACTATATATTGACAGAGCTAGCACTCTGATACATGATAACATAAGGATGATCCAATACTCCGACTTGTTACTCATACAACCATCAGGCCAATGATTTCGCCCACATTGAGATTCCTACTCAAAAGCATTAAGATAATTAATACCATGAATGCCAATGAAATGATTAGCCAAATTATGCTATCTTCGAAAAGTAGATTGGAGATCAACATGGACTCGACTAAATTGGTTCAGCTATATTAACATTTACTTCTAACAGAAGTGATATTATGGCCAAATTTAGATATAAAGTTGAGATCAGATTCCACAGCAATTATATTGAAGTAGAAGGAAACAACATTCGGGTGGGACTATTATCAAAGCCCGAAAAGGGCAAAGCCAACATAGAGCTAGTAAAAAAGCTTGCCAAATACTTCAAAATGCCTTCTTCCCGAATCAAAATAGTATCCGGTCAGAGATCAAGGAGAAAAATCATTGAGATAGAGTATGAACAAAGCCATGAGGCTTAACAAACAAAGAAAGGTTTAAATATAACACCGTTATAACGTGTGTGAGGAATTAGTATGTGTTGTAGAGCTGCTTGGAGATATCAAAAACCCCCCAAAAATGTTGAAGAAGACAGGTATAGGGTAGAGAGAATACCGTTCTGCTACAAAAGAAATAAAAACTAGGAAAGTTGTTATCAAAGTTACTTAATCAGATTGCTGAAAGCAATGGAGAAGTGATGAATAATGGGTGGCTGCTGCCGGGGAAGTAAGTCAGGCAAGAAAAAAGAAGATAAGAAGGAAGAGCAGGAATAAGTGGCTCACGTAAGGAAGACCCCTTGTGAGGAACTTTTTCTTTTTTAATTTCATGACACTTAAAGAACTGCTAATGGCCTTGTAAGTTGACTTAATATCAGGCCAAAAAAGGAGGGAATTGAATGGTCGATTTGAGTTTTGTTGGGAGATGTGGATTATACTGTGGTGCTTGCGGAATATATAGAGCATACAAGGATAAAGGCAAATACCTTCAAAAGGTTGCGAAATTCTTCAAATGTCCACCGGAAAAAGTAAAATGTGAGGGTTGTCAAGCTCTTACCGCTGATAGTTGGGGAAGTAACTGTAAGATCGTCAAGTGCCTGGATGCAAAAGGATTCGAATACTGCTATCAGTGTCTGGAATATGACTCAAGTTCATGTGAAAAGTTTGAAAAACTTGCAGAAGGCTATCTAAAGGGAGATAATGTAGACTTGAGGGCAAGTCTTGAGAGAATTAAGACAGGAGACGTTGAGAAGTGGCTCAAGGAAAGTGAAGAAAGATTCAAATGCCCTAAGTGTAGCAGACCTTTGTCAACCTATAGCAGAATTAGTGAGTGTTATCATTGTGACGAAAAACTCACAGTATAGAGAATTACTAATTCCTATTTTGAAATCAGATGATGAGGAATATCATTAATGCTAAAACTATTCAACACTCTAACTCAAAGGAAGGAGCCCTTTAGCTCAAAAGAAGCCAAGAAAGTAAAAATGTATACTTGCGGACCCTCGATTTATAGACCACCCCATATTGGGAATTATCGCACGTTCCTTTATGAGGACATTCTTCAACGATATCTAGAATATCTGGGTTATGAAGTCGTTCGACTTGTCACATTAACTGACGTTGAAGATAAGGCAATAAACGAGGCAGAAAAGCAGAAAGTCACTCTGAAGGACTTGACACAGAGAATCGCCGGCATATTGCTCTCTGAACAGAGACTTCTGGGTATCAAATCTGCTGACTATGCCCCTCGTTCTTCGACCTCAGTTGACCAATCCGTAAGATTGATCAAAGAATTGCTAGATAAAGGCTACGCTTATTGGCACCAGCACAAAGGAAGGCTGAATATTTATCTGGATCCCCTAAAAATCAAGGAATTTGGGAAACTATCCAAAATAGACCTGAATAATTGGCCAAAAACGAAAAGACGCTTCCATAAAGACAACTATCCAGGCACGCCTTGGAACAAGGGAGATTTCATATTATGGCATGGTTATAGAGAAGGAGATAAAGTTTACTGGAATACCGATATTGGGCGTGGTAGACCGGCGTGGAACATTCAAGATGGAGCGATGGTAACCAAATATCTAGGATTTTCAGTAGATATAGCTTGCGGAGGAATAGATAACCTTGTGAGACATCACGATTACAACATTGCAGTCATAGAAGGAGTCTCGGGTAAGGAATTTTCGCATTATTGGCTCCATGGAGAGCATCTTTTTGTAAATGGAAAAAAAATGTCTAAGAGCCGAGGGAATGTCTATTACCCGAACGATCTCATAGAAATGGGTTACAATGAGAAGCACATACGCTTCTTTCTCATATATAGACACTATAGAAAAAGACTAAATTTCACCCGAGAGAGATTCAGGAAAAGGAGCCGAGAATTAGACACCCTTGGAGATATGGTTTCCAAACTCCAGAAATCCGAATCAGTAGAATCAAGTTCCATAGCTAAAAAAATCATCCCTAAGATTCTTGCAAGTTTTGAAAAGAATATGAATAATGATTTAGATGTGAACAAAGCCTTTGATGACATTTTCAGGATTGTGAGAAAACTCAATACATTAAGGAAGAACAGCAGACTTAACTCCGAAGACGCAAATGCTGCCATAATGAACCTAAAAAAGGTTGACCAGGTTCTGCGCATTATCTTCTGAAATTAGATAAGAAACTAAACAACTGATTAGCAGGATGCCTGAATTGGGTAAATATATTAGGATCCTTCATTCGAGAAAATGTGAGCATTAGATAATAGGAATGTCCACTCTATCGAAAAAGAAGCTGGATGGTGGTTAGTTACGAATAACACAGGAACCCAAACCTCGAAATCTTTTTAAAAACTTCTTTTCATACGAATTAAGTACGTAACAATACAAATACCGAGATTTTGTCGATTTGGGGGTGAGTCCATATGGTTGAAGAGTTGCCCGTCGAGAAGTTAAGAAGGGTATTTGAGCCAGAAAGAATTGAATGTGAGACCACCGAGGAACTACCCCCTCTTGAGGGGATTATTGGCCAGGAAAGGGCGGTAAGAGCACTAAGATTTGGCTTGGATATCAAAGAACTAGGATTCAACATCTATATGGCGGGGGAACCAGGCACCGGCAGGATGACAGTCGTAAAGGACTTCTTGGATGAGATAGCAAAAAGGAAGGATGTACCAGACGATTGGTGCTATGTCAATAATTTCAGAAATTCTTACGAGCCGAAGGCCATTAGACTGCCTGCAGGCAAAGGCAAAGAATTCAAGAAGGATATGTCGAATCTGATCGACGATATACGAAGACTACTTCCTGAGGCTTTCAGAAGTGATGATTATAATGCCAAAAGAGAGGCAACCGTAAAGGCTGTGGAGCAAGAAAGACAAGCACTAATCACACAAGTTAACAGGAAAGTACAAGAAGAGGGGTTTGTGCTTAGAAGTAGCCCGATAGGCTTGCTCATGGTTCCTACCATTGAGGGAAAACCTCTTAGCGAAGAGGAATTTTTGGCTCTAAGTCCAGAAAGAAAGGAAGAAATCGAGGAAAAAAGGGAAAAACTAGATACGGAACTTAGAGCTGTGCTGGGACAAATAAGGGAACTGGGGAAGAAGATTGGTGAAGAACTCAAGAAAGTCAATCACGAAGTTGCCCTTTATGTAATCGGGCCTTTGATAGCGGATCTTCAGGAGAAATATAAGGGGCTTTCAGGCTGTTTGAACTACCTGGAAGATGTCAAGAATGACATTCTGGAAAACATTCTTCAGTTTGTTAGAGAGCCTGAAGCACGGGCTCCCGGAATTGTAGGTCAGCTCCCCTGGATGGCGGAGACTCCCTTTAGAAAATATGAGGTGAACATATTAATAGACAATTCCGATCTACAAGGTGCTCCGGTCGTTTTAGAGACCAATCCTACCCATCAGAATCTTTTTGGAAGGATAGAAAAGGAGGCAAGATTTGGCGTTCTGACGACTGATTTCACTATGGTACGTTCAGGTTCCCTACACAAAGCAAACGGTGGATATATAATACTTCCCGTCGAAGAGCTGTTGCGAAACATTTTCACATGGGACGGCCTAAAGATGGCCATAAAGAATGAGAAGCTATCTGTTGAAGAAGCTGGAGAGCGGCTGGGGTTCATTACGACAAAGGGACTAAGACCTACACCTATGCCTTTAGATGTTAAGGTGATCCTGGTCGGAAAGACACTATACTATCATTTGCTATATACTCTTGACAGAGACTTCAAAGAGCTGTTTAAAGTTAAGGCAGAGTTCGACATTTCAATGGAGCGAACAAAGGAAAATGTAGATAAATTCGCATCTTTCATATGTACATTCTGTAAGAAGGAACATCTGAGGCATCATGACGGGACGGCAGTAGCCAAATTGATTGAATATAGCTCTAGACTTGCCGATCATCAGGAGAAGCTCTCCACAAAGTTTTCGGAGATTGCAGACATAATAAGAGAAGCCAACTTTTACGCTACACAAGAGAATGCCAAATACATCACGGGAGATCATGTGACAAAAGCCATCGAAGAGAAGATATACAGATCAAAACTCTTGCAGGAAAAGATACAAGAGATGATCGAAAGGGGTTTTGTACTCATCGATATCGACGGCGAGAAGGTGGGACAGGTAAATGGGCTTTCTGTAATGAGCCTAGGAGACTTTTCCTTCGGTCGACCCTCCCGTGTTACCACAAGCGTTGGCATGGGAAAAGAAGGTATTATGGATATTGAACGAGAGTCAATGCTTGGGGGAAACATCCATACCAAGGGCGTCATGATACTTGGAGGGTATTTGACCGAGAAGTATGCCAAAGACAAGCCCCTGAGTCTATCTGCTCGATTGGTATTCGAACAGAGTTACGGCGGAGTAGATGGAGATAGTGCATCAAGCACGGAACTCTATGCGATTCTTTCGGAACTGTCAGGGATTCCTATCAAACAATACATAGCTGTCACCGGATCTGTGAATCAAAAAGGAGAAGTTCAGGCTATCGGCGGAGTAAACCAGAAGATCGAAGGGTTCTTTGAGGTATGTAAGATCAAAGGTCTTACAGGAAGACAGGGAGTAATGATCCCCGAAAGCAATGTGCAAAATCTAATGCTAAGAGAAGAAGTGGTAGACGCAGTCAGGAAAGGAGAGTTCCACATTTATGCTGTGAAGACGATTGACGAAGGAATTGAAGTTCTTACTGGCATTAGAGCAGGCGATAGGAAGCCTGATGGAACCTTCGAGAAAGAAACAGTTAATTATGCGGTGGATAAGCGTCTGAAAGAAATGGCTGAGAAAATCAAAGAGTATCCCGAATTCGTTCTGAGAAAAGAAAGTTAATTGTCCAATCAATCCTTATATTACCCTTTTTCTTTCTATATAGGCAAGTGTCGAATATGAGATTTTCAGGTTTTATCTTTAGGAGGACAAATGATGAATAATAAGAGGACACTATTCAAAACCCTTATTCGAGAAGCATTGGATATTATTAATGATGAAACGAGCCAAAATGAAAAGCTAAAGAGAATATGTATATTGCTCAAAGATAATGTTCCATACTATGACTGGGTGGGATTCTATCTTGTCGATAAAGAAAGGGAAAGAGAGCTTGTACTTGGACCCTTTGAAGGCGAACCGACAGAACATTTAAGGATACCCTTTGGTAGGGGCATATGCGGACAAGCAGCAGAAATGGAAAAGACTTTCCTTGTACAAGATGTAACAAAGGAGTCAAACTATCTATCATGCAGTCCGAAGGTCAAATCAGAGATCGTTGTTCCGATATCCAAGAGTGGTAAGATTGTTGGCGAAATCGATATAGATTCTCACAGTCTTTCACCGTTTACAAAAGAAGATCAGGATTTCCTTGAGAAGCTAAGCGGCTTGGTATCTAGTGTCTTTTGATTGTATAAATCATAACTTCAAAAGAAGTCCAGATGAATTCAGCATTCCGTATTCTCATAGCGTGCATGAAAAAAGAAGCCATGTTGAGGGGGCTTTATCATGATTCATTGCCCCGAATTTGTGAAAATACAGATGCATTAAGTTTTGCCAGAACATATATTGAATCAAATCGTAC
>JBHLKK010000007.1:0-8030 GCA_048886745.1 Candidatus Hodarchaeota archaeon
CGTTTCATAATATTGATAGCGCCATTCTTGTCTCTATCTATCACGTTACCACAGTCACAATCCATAATTCGATTCCAAAGCTTCATGTGGTGGATTGTTCCACAGATGTAGCACTCTTTGGTGGAATTTCGTTCGTCAATTTCTATTGTCCTTTTACCTACTCTTTTGCATTTGTAGGTTAGAAAATGTTCGAACCTTCCCATTGTACCATTATTCTGTGTTGCTCTATTCAGTCCTTTCCTCATAGATTTTGGCACTTTTGTTGATTGTGCCATTTTTTTAACTTCGAGATCACCTACAATGATTGTGTTTGCTTTTGTATTCTCCACTAATCTTTTACTAAGTTTATGTTGAAAGTCTTTTGTTTGATCTGCACATTTCGTTTGATATTTGCTCATAATTCCATCAGGATGTTTCCATCTGTTACTGTATTCTATGCACCTATCTCGTCTTGATTGCAGTCCTGTAATTCTCGAATCCCAGTATTTGCCTAAACGTTGATTTCGTATCACCAAAAACTTTCCAGCACTATTTTCCGCAGTCACTATATTGGCAACACCAAGGTCAATAGCTTGATATTTCCCGTTATCCACATAGGGTTTTTCATCTTCCTCATACGTAATTGAAACGAAATATTTTTTTCGTTTGGCATGGACGGCAACTTGTTTAACTTGCTTTTTCACAGAAGAGAATTCTTGCGGTCTTGTAAATGTTAGAGGGATATCAGTGTATTTGTGAGAAAACGACATTTGTCCTTTTTCGATCTTGAATCCTGATTAGTTATATACCATTGTTGTAAAGTAGTTTTTTCCTTTGGATGATTGCATTTGCGCGTCTTTATGACCGATTTTCCGTAGTACAAAGAATGATGTGTAATTAGTATCAAGAGTTCTCAAAACGTATTGTAGCACCTTAGAATACACCCATCTGTACTCTGGATATTGCTCTTTGAGTTTTGGTAGATCATTTTGCAGGCTCATTGGACCTCTTTGCACTATGTGTCCGATTAACGAGCCTTGTGAAAGGAGGATTATCAAAAAAGGGTGAAGAGTGACAACCCTTTGGAAAAATTCTTATTCTTATGAATGACGTGGGGCCATTTTGAGAGAAAATCTACGACTACAAACACTTTTTCTGAATCTTCCAAAAAAAAGAGGGAAGGAATTAGAGAAATCACCGAAAATCTGAAATCAAAGCTGTTACCAGCACCACCAGCAGCACCATTTGTATATGAGAACATCGGTCTCAAAGTATATGCTTCCGGTGTCCATGTCATAGTATATAATGCATGCCAGTCCGCTTATTCCTGGATCAGCCGTAAGAGTCATAGCTTGAGATCCCATTGGTCCAAGCGTGAAGCTTGTAGGATTGAGCGTCAATCCCGTAAACTCTTTGACCCTTACACCTGAAATCCTTAGTGTGTATTCTGAGCTACCTACTTCGTGGATTGTGATTATTGCTTCCCAGTGACCTATTGTTGGATCCCAGACTCCGAGGTATCGACCTTTATCGGCAACTCCTCGGTTTGCTCCTGCTGGGTCATACAAGATTAATTGTAGATCATCATCTCCCTCAAGATACGCCCACATGCATAGGATGTCGGGCGTAACCGGAATCACCACAAAATCATACCCAACTTGACCAGCAACGAAGTCGACCGAATCCACAGTTCCTGTGTATTCATCTGAGAACCATTCTATTTCACTGCCGAGTACCATGGTTTCTACCGAAACTTCACCAGGGATCTTGTTCTCAACCATGAAGTTTTTAGTTCCACCGGCCTTAATATTCACGCGGTTCGGAGCCCTGATTGGCGATCCGCACTTCAAGCTAACAAACAGGGTTTGATCAAAGGTGTTTCCGAAGTAAACAGCACGAATACCGATGTACCAGTATCCTCGATGACAAGCGTAGGCAGAGAGTACTTCCAATGTATCTCCGGTGGTCGTATACCACTCTTTGCCACCGCCACTAAATACTCCTTCTGGAGGCGACTCATCTGCAGCCGGGGCTTCTGAAAGTGCCTCAACCTCTCCGTCAGGAGCAATTAGGTAAACATCGAAGTCAGCATCATCTGTGAGCCAAGATACCGTAAGTGTTATGAATCCGTGTCTGGACACTTTCACCGGAATGAAAATCCAATCGCCAGAAATGTAGTCTCTTGGTTCCATTACGACGTTTGCGTTAACTGTGAATGGTTTGCAAATCTTTGCTGGAACAGTTACAACGAGCGGAATGCTGATGAAATCTCCATCACACTCAACTATAACAAAGCCGCTATAGGATCCTGGATTAGTATACCAAGGTGCTTTAACCTTGACTTTCAGGTGCTTTCCAGAAATGTGTGTGGAGACCCAGTCCCAAGGAACAGACTCGTAGGAAGAGATTTCGATGTCAACAGGTTCGACTGTCAAACCAACGGTGTACGGTCCAGTTAACCACATCCAAAGCACATAGTCTCCTGGAGTGACTCTTGCATCTAGCCACTGTATGTTCGTGTGAGCATAAGCGTAGTTGATCATAGTCCAACCTTCGTCTTCTTCGATTCGATATAGAACTGTGTTTATGTGAGTATCTGTCCATTGACTTCCGTCGTAGTCTTTGATTGGGCCGAATACATACTCAGGTGGAAACTTCAGTTTCACCTCTGCGTACTCGGCACCATCAGGAATGCTGAAGAAGAATAAATCTCCAGGATATTCGACTGATAAGCCTTCGAAGAGTTGAATGTCAAACAGATCAAACCTAATTGCGTAAGCATCGTTGATATTTTCTTTGAATCCTATCTTAGTCTTGTACTTTTGGCCGGGCTTAAGGATTCCAGTGTGGATCTCACTCCTGTCGGAGTAACAGCGCTCACATTTAGCAGCCAAAACCGCCTCATGAGCATCCACACGGCCTGCACCCTGACGATTGGCAGGATAGCCTATATCCTCAGCTGTGTTCATCAGTATGTTTTTCACTATTCCAGGCTTTGGCGATGCTCCGTAAGTATCTCTATATGCTTGAATTACTAGTGCTCCAACACCAGCTGCGACTGGGCATGCCATGCTTGTGCCGCCAAACTGAAGCGATAGGTAGTCATCGTAGGTGTTAAGAGTTAGACCCCATGCTCCAATAGCGCATACATCTGGGTCTACTCTTCCATCTGGAGTAGCGCCTCCACTGCTCCAGAAGATGAGTTGGTCGTTTTCGTAAAGAATTGAGCCATTCATGTATTCAGCTGGCCAGTACCCAAGCCATTCAAGAGGCCATTCGTTTTCTGTTGACGCCCCTACGGATATTACATCCTTAGCGCAGCTAGGAGAGCCCACAGTGCCAAATCCTTGACTGTTGCCCGATGAAGCAAAGACGGTAACGCCCTTCTTTGTGGCAGCATCCAAAGCTAATGCTGTTGGATCGTTGCCATCGTTGGGGATTTCAAGTCCTCCAAAAGAACAGCTGATTATGTCTGTTCCCTGGCAAACAGCCCACTCGATGCCTTGGATTATCCAGGAGTCCCACCCCCATCCTGCGTCGGTTAGAACTTTACCACCAATGACTTTTGCTCCCGGGGCAACTCCCTTGACTTTGAATATATAGCCTGGAACGCCTAGGTCCCAGTCCACTATGCCCTGTGCAGCAACGCAGCTTGCACATGCTGTTCCGTGACCATAGCCGTCGTGTGGGAAGACATCTACCTCGCTTGTAAATACTTCGTAACCAATGACTACTCCTGATAAATCTGGGTGTTCATAGTATAGTCCTGTGTCCAATATTGCAACAGTAACTCCTGAACCGTCAACTCCCATATCCCAAGCTTTATCTGCTTCATGCCAGAATGGGAATGGCGAATAGTACTCAACTTTGAATTCAAAGTAAAGTTTTATAGAGATCCATGAATCTTGGGTTGGCCCTGAATAAATATCTTGAGACGTAACATAAGCCTTTACGGTATGTCCCCCTGGGCTAAAGTAACCAATGATGTCATCTTCATCTTGTGGGATGAAATTTCGATAGTAAATTCCATTCACCGGTCCAGTGGACCCGGCTGGATCTTCCGGGTCAAACTTTTTTGCAAACATGCAATGGCTCATGTCGAATTCCCATGTTTTGGTTTCTCCAGGACGAAGTGTTACACTACCACGAACTTGACCTGGGCCTTGTCTGTAAACCCCGATTGGGTCTCCTATATCATCTAAGAAGAAATGAATTGCTCGTAAGAACGGTTCATCAGGATCACTGTGTGCTTCAATTACCATTCGGCATGATTCAATCGGCCTGTCTGGTATGGTAATGGTTGCAATGGCAGGATGGTCCCAGTTAGAGTACTCATGGTCAAACACAGTAATCAAAACGTTTTGATCATTTTCTTCTTTAGGAACCGGAATTAAGAATTTCTTCCCATCGAGTAAAATCTTATTGACAGCTCCAAGTGATGTTACTGATTGAAGCTTATCTCCTGGAATTGATACTGAGATAGCATTGATAAGATTATGCTCAGCGCTGATCTCTCCGCCAAGACTAAGAAGCAGGTCTCGAGCCTCAGCTTTGCTACATCCGTCATTAAGGACAACAACGACTCTATATACGCTGTCTGGGTGTTCTTGAAGTTTTGCAAGTAACTCAGGTTCTAATTTGCTCATAAAGGTTGCAGTTGGACTTACATCGTTGGTGAAAGCAGGTGTTATTACTACTGACATTGATGTCAAAAAGACCGTAGTCAAGAGTAATGCAAAAAATGCTTTCCTCTTTCTCATGTTAAGTTCCCCTCTATGATTCTCCTCTCCCAATTTTTGTTTTGTCACGCGGTGTTCCACGTGCGTATGCAGTTATTTATGATAGTTTTATAAAAGGTTTACTAAGCTGTTGCGTAAGCTTTACTAAGCTGTTGCGTTAGTCGCATGACTTGTTTATCCCTACCCTGCTTTTCAAAATACGCTAGATGACAGTTTTATCTATTTTCTATCTCATAATTGTATCATTATGAAACTATAAAGACCCATTGACTCTTCTCCCTCACCCATCGGAGGGATTTTTCGCCAATAGAGTTAAAAAAGATATGGTATTAGAATCACAAGGATGTCTTGTAATAAGAATTACCTGGAGTAGTTATGGAGGTAACGAAGTAGATGTCAGAATTCAGATTGGTAATATCTGATCCAGAAAAGGGCAAAGCCATTCAAACGCCAGTAAAAGAAGCCAAAGCCAGGGTGCTCTTAGGTAGAAAAATGGGGGAGGTCATCCCAGGAGATGCCTTGGGATTACCTGGTTATGAACTTAAAATCACAGGAGGAAGTGATAAAGACGGTTTTCCTATGAGGCGAGGAGTACACGGTACTGTTCGAAAGAGAGTACTCCTAAGTAAACGACCTGCCTTTAAACCCAGTAGATCTGGCGAAAGGAGAAGGAAAATTGTTAGGGGAGACACTATCACAGATGAAATTGTTCAAATAAATTTCAAGATAATCAAAAAGGGAGCCAAACCTGTAGAGGAGTTAATTGGACTAAAACCCGAGACCTGATTCTTACCTAATTGGCGGACAAAGGAGATAATAAATGTCTAAGAAGACGAGAATAACCGTATCAGAAGCAAAGAAGAAGCAGTGTGAAGTCAATGTAGGTGTTGTTGGTCACGTTGATCACGGAAAAACAACACTAGTTCAATCGATAAGTGGCGAGTGGACAGATCGTTATAGTGAGGAGATTAAGCGAGGCATATCCATAAAGTTGGGTTATGCTACAGCAGTTATAGTAAAGTGTTCTAAATGCCCTCCACCCCAATGTTACATGACTACTACCATGTCTGGAGGCACAACATGTCCTCATTGCGGATCTGAGGTTCAGTTTCTTCGAAAGATTTCTTTTGTAGATGCACCAGGACATGAAATACTGATGGCTACTGTGATTTCAGGAGCTTCACTGATGGATGGAGCAATGCTTGTTATTGCGGCTAATGAAGAATGCCCTCAACCTCAAACACGAGAACACTTGGCTGCTTTACAAATCACAGGTGTGGAAAAGGTCATAATAATTCAGAATAAGATTGAGTTAATCACAGAAAAGGAAGGAATCAATCATTATAAACAAATTAAGAGTTTTGTTAAGGGAACAATTGCAGAAAATGCTCCAATTATACCGACGTCTGCGATATTCAAATCAAATATTGATTTGGTGGTCCAAGCTATTGAGGAGATTATACCTACACCAAAAAGAGACACAGCTAAACCACTGCAGATGTTTACAGCACGTTCATTTGATGTAAATAAACCAGGAACTACACCAGAAAAGCTTGCTGGTGGAGTTATAGGGGGGGCAATAGTTCAAGGAAAAGTCAAAGTCGGAGAAAGAATCGAAATCAAGCCGGGAATAAGGATTGAAAGTGAAGGAGTAACAACTTATCAACCGCTTGTTACCAAGGTCATCAGTCTTAAAGCAGGAAACGCTTCCTTGAAAGAAGCTTATCCTGGTGGATTGATTGGTATAGGCACAAAAATGGATCCATCCATTACCAAGGCGGATGGATTGGTTGGCAATGTAGCGGGGGCAAAAGGAACTTTACCCCCGGTATTCAACAAGTTGGTGTTCAAGGTACATCTAATGGAACGGGTCGTGGGTTCAAAAGATCTTCTAAAAGTAAAAGACATAAAAACGCAAGAGAATCTGATGATTAATGTGGGGGCGGCAGCCACACGTGGCCAGGTAACCAGTCTAAAAGGAGATACTATCCATGTAGAGTTGCGAAGACCGGTTTGCGCAGAAATAGAGCAGAGAATGGCCATAAGCAGACTTGTCAAAGGTAGATGGAGGCTCATAGGCTGGGGCGAGTTGAAAGACCAGAGCTCATAGATACCTCTCAGAAGCGGGTCAATCTTTATGACTTGTCAAAAAATGGGGGCGATTGATTATACTTTGCGTCTTGCTTGATGCAAACTTCCTCATGATGTCGGGCCAATTCAAAATAAACATATTTTCAGAGCTTGACCGTATTATACAAAGCAAATACGTTCCTGTCGTTTTGACCCAAACCATTAATGAGTTGGAAAGGCTTTTGGATAACGAGAAGCCAAAGATTCGGCAGCAAGCCTCATTAGCCCTAAGAATGGTCGAGAATTGTGAGGTGAGAGAGGCGAAATGTCTGCCTAATGAGAGTGTAGATAGTTTGATTATGCGCTATGCTAAGGAAAATAAGTGCGTAGTCTCTACAAATGATAAGAAACTTAGAAAAAAATTACGAAAGAACCTTATAGCGGTGGTATATCTAAGAAAAAAAGCATTTCTGGCTATGGATGGAAATATCCCCTAAATCCTTTGGAAAAAAGACATCTTTATAAATAAAAACCCGAAAAATGGCTTGTTTAGATCTTGATTACTCGCAATAAATGAAAGAACGCACATGTTAGATTAATTGGATTCTTGAGAGTGTGTCAACTCATGTATAAGTTGATGGTTGTTAGAGATACCGTTCGTATACCTCCAAGGAGGTTCAATGACCCTATAGATGAAGTGGCATTGGAGATACTAAGAGAGGAACACGAAGGGATGATGAATCCCGAATTAGGATTCATAATAGCTGTAATTGAAGTGAAGAATGCAGACATCGGGAAGTTAGTGCCAGGAGACGGTGGTGCATATCACGAAGTGGAATTCTCAGTCTTGGTCTTCAAGCCAGACCTACACGAAGTTATTGAAGGAGAAGTAGTAGAGGTCGTTGACTTTGGCGCCTTCGTTCGTCTAGGCCCCATAGACGGATTGTGTCATGTCAGTCAAGTCACCGACGATTACATAAATTATGACTCAAAGAGATCCGCCTTATTGGGAAAAGAAACTGGAAGAGTACTGACAATAGGCGACCGGGTTCGTGCAAGAATTATTGCAATGAGTATTCGAGGAGGCTCGAGAAGCGGAAAATTGGGTTTGACAATGAGACAGCCATTCCTAGGAAAATTGGAATGGATTCAGGATGATATCAAAAAGATAGTTGAGAAGAAGAAAGAGGAGAAGAAGAAAGAGGAGAAGAAGAAAGAGGAGAAGAAGAAAGAGGAGAAGAA
>JBHLKK010000007.1:8130-35211 GCA_048886745.1 Candidatus Hodarchaeota archaeon
GAGAAGAAGAAAGAGGAGAAGAAGAAAGAGGAGAAGAAGAAAGAGGAGAAGAAGAAAGAGGAGAAGAAAGAGAAGAAGAAATGAACTGAAAAGGCATAAGAAGGGATGAGTAATTGGTTAAAGAACGCGCATGCAGAACATGTAGAAAGATAGTGTCCGGACAACTCTGTACTCATTGTAAGACCTATACATTGTCTCATGATTTTGCAGGATTAGTTATTATTCTGGAAGCTGAAGATTCTCAAATTGCAAAGAAGCTTAACATAATGGAGAAGGGAAAATACGCTTTGAAGGTTCGCTAAGTTGGAAAATCTGAGAATAACTCCTAAACTCCGTCGAGAACTAAAAAAGCCTCATGGCATCTTGTTAGAAGGATCTGAAGCCGTAAATGTACGCAGAATTAAAGAATTAGTTAACTCTTCAAAACCTTCCAAATTGATAACGGTTGGAGATGTAGTTACAAGCAACCTTATAAACGCAAACTTATTACCAGATCTATGCATCGTAGATGGTAAAACCTTGCGAGGAAAGTTCAGGATTGAACTTAAGACAGAGAAGATCTTCAAACTAAGAAATCCTAGAGGAACGGTGAGCGCAAAAGCCTGGGAAGTGATAAGGAAGGCTATTTCCTCAGGAGCAAAGGTCGGGATAATAGTAGATGGGGAAGAAGACCTGCTGACTATTCCAGCAGTTCTCCTAGCTCCAAATCGTGCTATTGTAATATATGGTCAACCAGACGTTGGAGTAGTTGTTGTTAATATTAATGAAGAAACCAAGAAACACTATCGAGAGTTAGCAAAGCAAATGGAGGAAATTTGATTGTCTATGAAAATCGATGTGACTTCGGAGAAGATGAATCCTTTACTGGGAAGAAGAGAGGTATATTTTGAAATCTCTCATTCAAAGAAGGGTAGTCCGATGAGACTAGACATAAGAGAAGAGCTTGCCTCGAAATATAAAGTGGATCAGGATTTTGTTTTTATTCGCAAATTGATGCCTGTTGCAGGAAAACAAAGAATTAAGGGAATTGCAAGAATATATGATGACAAGGATCGAGCGGTGCTTACTGAGGCTAAACACATAATAATTAGAAATCAACCGAAAGCAGAAGAGAAAATGGAAGTGAAAGAGGAAAAGCCTGAAGAGAAGCCACAGGAGAAACCCAAGAAGAAGCCTGAGGAAAAGCCTGAAGAGAAGCCACAGGAGAAACCCAAGAAGAAAGTTGAAAGAAAAACTAAGGAGGGATAGGAGGCAATCCCCATGAGTGTCAAGGACTACTACAACGTATCAAAGAACGGGAAAATTGCCAGATTGAAAAAAAGTTGTCCTAGATGTGGACTCGGCACATTCATGGCAGAGCATTCTGATCGATGGGCATGTGGTAAGTGCGGTTGGACTCAATTCAAGAAAGAGGAAGCTGAAGAGAAGGAGGAAGTAAAAGAAGAATCAAATGGATCTTGATCTAGAATAGATTAGACAGATTGGTTAGGAAAAACCTTTTTTCCAGCAAGATTCTGGATTGTTAATCATCAGTCTTCTTTACCGGTTCGCCAACCAGTTTACTTTTTCGCACTTCACACTTTCTTAAAGGCATGATCTTTTTGCTCTCATTATAGATTTCGGATCCGACTTTTCCAAGTACACACTCATGCACAAATTGCTGAAAAGTCAGTGCCTTTGATTTTCTATAGACTACTTCTTTCATTATTTCGCGGATTCTACGCTCTTGGCTGGTCTTAGCTCTATTGTGTGTAAATGCTATTGTAGAGACGATCAAACGATATTTATCTTTAGTAGTAATGCTAAACCGACCGTCAATTCTAGTACTTCCTCGACGAACTAGACTTCTAAGGTAATCCCTGGCAAAATTGTGACCTTTGAAGATGGTATGGGCAGAATTCTCTTTCAATTCCCTAATCTGGAAGAGAAGTGATATATGTCCAAGAGATAGATCCCCCGTAATATCGTACAATGTGGTCTCTACCACTCGCCCCAGCAATTTATCAGGATCATTTGTGACTGTTTCGCCTATCTCGATATTTCCGAAGTATCTAGGCGAGTATATAATAAACCAATTCTTGGTTTTCCAAGTATCTTTGACTCTGCTTCGAGACACCACTATTCATCTCCTTAGAGATCATGGTAGGAGAAAAACCAAATAAAAATCTTTCTTATCGATCGAGCTATTTTATTCAACCTCGTCCAGCAGCTTAACGGTAGCCAATAGAATGTCAAGAGAAGTCAAGGCTTCGTCAATGGTTTCCTTGAAGTGTGTGGATATTTCAAGCCTCTTTCCAACGCATATGATCTTTAATTTGCGATCATTTTGATGTTGATTTTTCAGATCATTTGCAATGGTTCTTGCTTTTTTTTCAGTTTCGCAGTCCAGTGTTAGTTTTGCTTTGATTTTTCTCGTTTTTTGTCCTCCATTTGGTTCTTAATAATCTTTTCCAGATAAAAGACTAATTTTTCTTCAGTTCCTGAAGGTATTAAAGCACCGGCAGCCGCATCATGTCCCCCTGCCGTGGCGTCTTTCAGTTCAATTTCCTCTATAACCTGGCTAAGGGCCAGGCCAAGATTAACACCCTTCCCGACTAGTTCTGCATCTGCGCGTAACGAAACTTTCACACTTTCTGGATCTGAATAGGCGAATGAGACAATTATCTTGTCAGACTTCAATATTTGCGCGTATAAGGCAACAGATGCCACCGTACCGACTATTCGTTCATCAATGACATCCTCACCGTGAAAGACTTGAAGAAACTCGGTTTCCCTAATACGACCTGGTTGCGTAAGCCACTCAATATATTTTGATATTTTTTGACGATATTCTGCGAGTAGTTTTTGCGCTTCTTCTAGAGCGTTTATTCTGTCGCCAAGGCATATTGCAACACCTACTCCTGGATGTTTAATCCTACCGCAAGCATTTAGAAGAGAGGCGAATTCTCTGGCATCTCTCAATGGCGTACCCTTTTCCTCCCTGATAAGCGTATACACATTCCCAACAATGCTTTGAGCCTTATCAGGATCTATACCTTGCTGTAGCATGTATTGAATAAGAGCACTATTCAGTTGAATTTTCTCATCTTGTGAGAGATCAGAGAGAGTTCTCCAGTGATCATCATCCTTCAGCTTTATTCCGGCTTTGGATAAGAACATGAAGCATCTTTCCTCACTACCTGTCAAACCAGGTATGAATGGATCCGTAGTGTACTGCAATGCAACATGAATTGGCCTAGTTTCGCGTCCGAAGATGGATAGATCTTTTTCGACCTTAAGGACTCCTGCGTCCATTCCATCCTTGACAATGATCTCCCCATTTATCCCAATAAAACCTCGATGTTCGGCTTTGTCCTGTATATCACCTACAGCCCCCACAACAGCGAGATGAGCCAGATCCCTGTTATCTCTGTTAATGCTTCTCGCCATAAGATAGGAAACACCGGCCCCACTTATTTCCCTACCCCCATTTATTCCACATAAATGAGGATTTACATGAAGCAGTCCCGGAAAATCATCTGTGTTCCTAATTTCATGATGATCCAGCACTATCACTGAACTTTCGGAAAGATAACGTTTAATAGAATCTAGCTGAGCACAACCAAGATCAGAAAAAACATAAGATGATCTATTTTCATCGGCTAGCTCTTTGATGATTTTGGGAGTGGCTTGTTTCACAATTCGAATATGAAAAGTAGCATCAAGTCGTAATAAAGCCAGTCCAATTATCCCTGCAGCCGCTATTCCGTCTGCATCATAATGGGATGTAATCCGTATTATCTCTTTTTCTTCTGCCCATTCTTTGAGCTTTTCCCCAGCTCTTTTGGTCAGGTTTAGAAAGTCATCAAGATCTCTATTCAATAATCCCAATCTTCCAAAAGCTTTCTCAAGATTCCACAGAGACTATCTTACCATTAATACAGCTCTCTCACGACTGTATTTCCAATCAGAAGGAAGGACACCTTTTTGCTTATAATACTTCGAAAGACGATAAATCTTGCTTTCTGTTAATTGTCGACCTCGCTTTGAGTGTAGATCTTTCGGATGCTCCTCTAGATGTCGTCCCAGGTTTACAGCTTTTTTCAAAAGATTTGTGAGATCTTCAGGCAATGAAGGGGCTGATTCACGTTCGTCCAAAATCTGAGTTATAGACTTGCCAGCAGCCAATTTAACCAAAGGAACACCATATTGATCTCTCATGATAGTGCCTATCATTGAAGGCGGTTCCCCTGCTTTGGCCAGTTTGACTACCAGAGCCTCTACTTCATCGGGGGTTCGTGTAAACCATTCGGGAGATTTCGTCCTAGGAGGTCTAGTGGATTTTGACTTTCCTTTCCTGCGAGTGTGCATCCTTGCCATACAATTCCACCGCCAAAATCAAAACACATGAAACCTTTTAAATTTTCTGATTTATACCATGGTGATATTTACATTTTAAACCCATAAAAAACCATGGCTTCATCTTGCCGGGAAATTCGTTTTTAACCAATTTGCGAATTTTTCTAAAACCCTTTTCCTGTGGGAAAGTTTGTTTTTCTCTTCAAGACCCATTTCGGCATAAGTTCTACCGTCACCCTCCAGAGGTATGAAAATAGGATCATATCCCCAGAGTTTTCCTCGTTCTTCTTTGGCAATTATTCCTTTTACATCGGCAGAGATGCATTTAGAAGCTCTATCATGATGGAAGGCAATAACAGACTTAAAGACCGCCCCTCTTTCTGCAATTCCTTCCATCAGTCTCAGAATTCCCTTATTTCCTATGGTCTTGAAAACATATGAGGAATACGGTCCAGGAAAACCATCAAGTGCTTTGATGAAAAGTCCAGTATCTTCCACAAAAACAGGCCTTTCGATCTTATCGAAAATGAAAGCCACGCTATATTGGGCTATTTTCTCAAGGCTTTCATGTTGAGGCTCAATTCTTTCAATATCCAGATGTTCAACCTCAAACCCTATTTTTCTCAATATCTCTGATGCCTCTCTTAGTTTATTCATATTACTTGTGGCAAACAACAGCTTCATTCAACCACCTCAAGGATACTCCGGTTGAGAGGGTGTAAAGGAGTTGCGAGGAGTCTAAGTATTCTTTCACGACAAGCATATGGAATTGAGTCGAGGTATCGCTCACCAATTCGCAAACATGGAGTTTTAGGGCAGAAACTGCCCGTAGGGCCTGTCAGACATATCCCACCGGGGAATTGATGAAACAGGAAGCTCCATTCGAAAGAGTGGAGTAGTTCACCTACCTTCAACATATCGTCCACGTCTCTCAATCTCCCCTATACGAAGCATAACTTCTTCCGCTTCCTTGCCCATAACTTCACGATAACCAACCAAAACTGCTTTAAAACATTCTTTGGCGTATCGATAATGGGTGCTCTGTAAAGCACGGCGCATAAGGTGTAGATCCACCCCCTTTTGTTCAATTTCTGAAGAGTGCTCACTTAATCCAAAATCTATAAAATATATTTGTTTTTCAGAAGTTAAGATCATATTTGAGGTCGTTAGATCACCATGTATAAGACCATTTTTATGGAGAGCTCCAATTGAGCGCCCTACTTGGATACAGATTCGCTCTTGTTCTTGTCTGGTAATTTCATTAATAACATTCTTGAGCTTTTGTCCATCAATGTATTCGTAAATTATAGTGGTTCCGGGAACATCTACTTGGTATATAATTGGAGTGGAAACTCCAACCTTTCTAGCATTGCTAAACATCTTCGCTTCGTGAATGGTTCTATATTGCCTTATCTTTTGGTCAAGCTCAGGAATTCGGTAGCTCTTTGCCACCCTGTACTTCCGCACAACTGCTCTGTCATACCATTTCTCCTTAAACAAATAAGCTTCAGCACCCTTGGCCATGAGCAACTTAATCTCTCCTAATCTCTCCAAACAACATCGACTTCATCAAGTCGCCATTTTGGTTTTACCATACTATTTTCTATTTTCAAGATCTCTCCATGTTTGTACTGTAACATCCCCGTCCATGCTATCATTGTTCCATTATCCCCAGAGAATTTGTGTGGCACTACATGAAACGTTGCATTATGTTCTCCAGCAATGGATCGAAGCATCTCCTGCAACCTTTTGTTTGCAGCTACACCCCCCGTTAAGAGAACAGCTGGCTTTTCAGTATGAGCGAGCGCACGCTCGGTAACTTCGGTCAGCATTGAAAAAGCAACTTCCTGTAGACTAAAGCAGAGATCTTCGAGCCTGTTCTCTTGAAGCTTATTTGTTACAGCAGTTAAGAGACCAGAGTAAGACAAATCCATACCTTTAACAGTATAAGGTAATTCAACGAACTGCCTGCCTTTTCTTGCCAAATTCTCTATCTTTGGGCCACCCGGATGTTGTAGTCCTGCAGCACGTGCAAAAGCATCCAACAGATTTCCTGCAGGAATATCTAGGGTTTCCCCAAATACTCGGTATCTGCCCTCGGCATAAGCAGCAACTATTGTATTCCCCCCAGAGACATACAGAGTCACCGCATCTTCCACATTGGAAGCAAGTCGCCCTATTTCTATGTGGGCTACACAGTGATTTACACCAATGAGTGGGACTTCAGCGATCAGTGCCAACGTGCGAGCAGCCACAGCAGTATTTCTAAGACAGGGGCCTTTCAGCAAACTCCTAACAGAATTTTAAGCCGGGTCCCTGCGAGAATGCCACGAAAGTTATATCATTAAGACCTATTTTGGCTTCTCTCAGCGCCTTTTCAATGACTCTCTCAGCGACCTGAACATGATGCTGGGCGGCCTCGCGTGGATGGATTCCTCCTGTTTCTGGGTGGTATATGCTTTCAACACTCGAGAGGATTTCTCCTTCTGAGGTTACCAGACCAACACTGAACGTATGGGCGGTCCCTTCAATGCCCAAACCTATCACCCTTAACACCTCAAGAAAGAAGATAAATACTAATGATTTAAAAAGCAACTGTTCCTGACAAAGGATTGCTTCAGGTTATTTTATTTACCTTCTTCATGAAATTCCTCACCCTAGCGATGTCTACGGGCTTTTTTGCATCATTGTCTACTTTGAAGCTTGTTCCTACAATCACACCATCTGTTAAATCCAAAAAGGTTTCAATATTGTTGATATCAACACCGCTACCTATGAGAATAGGAGTTTTTTGTAGCGATTTCCTAACGGATTTAACATCATCTAAACTGGGAGGTTTCCCAGTTTCTTCTCCCGTAACAATTACAGCATCCGCCAATCCCCGATTTACCGTTTCCCGAGCTGTTCTCTCAATAGGACTCTTTGGAATAGGAATTGCATGCTTTACGTGTATGTCTGCAAAGATAAGAACTTCAGAATTGAGCAAGGTTCGATGCCTTAGGATCCTGTATGCTTGACCTTTGATTATTCCTTGGTCGGTAATATACACTCCAGTAAGGACATTGACTCTGATGAAGTGCCCACTGCAAACAGAGGTAATAGATAATGCAGCAATACCATCATTTCTCAGAACATTGATTCCAAATGGCAGAGATGTTTGTTCGGCTATCTTTGAAACAATATAGGTCATTGCAGCCACAGTTTCTGCACCAACTTGATCAGGGCAATACGGTAGATCACCAAAATTCTCAATAAGTAGTGCATCAACTCCACCCAACTCCAGGGCCTTGGTATCGTCTAATGCTTGTTTTAGTACGGTATCTAGGCTAACAGTTTGAGGCGAACCGGGCAACGGCAGGAGGTGAACCATCCCGATCACTGCTTTTGTCTTGCCAAAAACACTTTCCAATATCATATAGCTTTCCTCAGGGAGTTTTCAGTGTCTAATCTGTATTAATTCCTTTCCCAAAAATCTGAACTAAGATTAAGGGCCTGAAATGGCCTCATCACACGTAGTAAAGTAGTTCTTTCCAACATGCAGGCAAAGGCGAACCTTTGATAGATCATATACCTCCTCGAAATACTCTTTCACAACATATGCTGAAACGACCTTGCCAATCATCAGTGTATGATCTCCCACTTCGAAGCTTTTTATAAGTCTACATTCTATGTGAGCAATACAATCTTTGATTATGGGAGAAGCTACTTTCTTTGCTTTTTCAGTCTCTAAGGCAAGTTCTTTCAATTTATCATGCTCCCTGCCGGAAAGCCTTCCACATCCGAGTACCTTTTTGGCAAGTTGAAAAGTAGGTATGTTTACTACGAATTCTTTTGTTTCTGAGATTAATTTATGAGAATGCCTTTCGGGGCGAATGCTCATAGCTAGCAGTGGAGGATCTACACTAACGGGAATAATCCATGCTATGGCTAGAACGTTTGGTTTGCCATCTTTGCCCGTACATGAAACCAGGGTTGCATTATAGGGATGCAGAAGACGATGATACAACTCGAGATTCAAATCAGTTTTCACCGTCGATCATCACCTAGAAGGTTTTTTTCTAACAGTTGTTTGCTCCTTTAAGAAAACCTTTTCTAAATAAGGATTCTTATGGAGATGATTTATATTCCTCGATTCTTTGTTCGGTTTTTATGATGTATTTTGGTTTTAATTCCTTTGGAATAATATCCGAAATTATTAAAGCCAATGCCACATTAATACCGCCCTGTATCAAATTGAAAAGATCAATCAATGGAAGTAGCCCCAGAACCACAGGTTCGGGCATGCCATAGAAAATTGGTAATAGTATCCAGTTTGCAAGA
Organism: Candidatus Hodarchaeota archaeon; assembly: GCA_048886745.1. Lineage (GTDB taxonomy): Archaea > Asgardarchaeota > Odinarchaeia > Odinarchaeales > JBHLKK01 > JBHLKK01. The sequence goes on from JBHLKK010000007.1 coordinate 16,789, forward strand.
TGCATGCCAACCACTCTCAATCCAATTCCTCCGATGGGGGCAACCCACGATTTTTTGGTTAGTTTGTAGCCGAGGGCAAAACCGATTACCGTTAGGCCTTCTGCCAGCCCTTTCATAGCTCCACCTGTTATGTTCCCTCTAAGTGAAATTATGACAAATGCCAAAAGACTGGTAGCAACTCCTGAAACAAATCCAAAAAGAAGTAGAGCCAACATTATTGGTATGCCGGTCGGATCAAAAGTGAGTCGACCGTAAAGAGGAAAAGGTATATCGGTTATTCCGATTATTGGGAATAACTCACTGAGGACTACAAGAGCGCCAAGACATGCAGTACCTGCAACTATTATTGATGCATTTCTTGGCACGAAGATCCCCTTTTTTTCTCCTAAGTTTCTTGCATTCTCTCAACGCTTCTTGCATTTAAATCTGATTATGATGACAGTTACAGATAAGGTTCAGAGGTTTATACTCAAAAAATAAATTTGTCAGATAAGAGGTTTTCATCATCATTGTCTTCAGATAACCCTCTTACCATCATTCAACTTATCTAGATCATCACATCAGAAAAATGTTTCCCTTTGGAAAGAACGAAGATAGGTTTTTCATCAACACAACATCGTCCAAACTCACTTTCCGGCTACTTGAACACCTTCAAATCTTATATATGGAGACACACAGCCAATTGCAGTGGCTCCAGATGTTATTTCTGCCTTATTTGAAATCCCCGAGATGTTATTTACCAGCTCGAAGAAATCGCCAGATACGAGTCCACCTTTGACAGAATCCGCTATTTCGCCATTCTTAATATGAAATGCGTTTCTTATTTCAGCAGAAAACTGCCCTGAGGTCGAACTGGGATTTAGCCAGCTAAATGAATCTAAAAGCAGTCCATTCTCTGTTTCTTCTATTAGGGTTTCTAAGGATTTATTGCCTGGCAAGATTCTTAGATTAGTCGGCTGGTTCCTAGGTTTCAGTTTAAACTTGTCTTCCACATAGTACGTTACGAATTGTTGACGAATGCCATTTCCCGTTGATTTTCGACCATATTGAGAGCCAAGATACTCATCATAAAGGTAATCTTTGAAAATTCCCTTTTCGATTAGTTTCGTTGTAGATTGTGGATTTCCCTCATCATCAAAAGGCGAGGACTGTATGCCATAAGGAAATAGTCCATCATCTAACACATTTAGAATTTCGGATGCGATTTTTTCATTTTGTTTAAACTTTGAGAAACCTTCTTTCTGGGCCAAACCAGTTACGTGAACGCCGATTGTGGGGACTAGGCCGTCGCATACCATGGCAGGAGAGAAGATTATGGTCATTTTCTCCGTTTTAGGCTCTATTGAACGAAGCATTGAAGCAGCATTTTCTGACCACAAATCTATAAGTGCGGGAGGAGCATCTTGAACTCTTCTCGCATATCTCATAGTCCAGTATTCGCCAATCTTGTTTGCTTCTTTGGCTTTTATGGCTATCTCCATAAACATGTATGTTTCATTTTTCGTTAGATTCACACCCTGACTATTTACGATCTCGGTGGCCATTTTGTAGCATCTTACTTTTCCGAACGTAACTTCGGCTCCTTTCGGAAGATTCTTTTGCATATTATTGGTGTATTCTTTAATTACAGCCTCCGGCTCATTACTTATTCTTGAATCTACGATTTCAACAGATTTTGTCGGGCGTGGTATGGGAAATGAAAAGTCTGGAACTTCATTGGTCTGCGCAATTCTAAGAGCAGCATCAACAGAGCGAGCAATAGATTCCTTCTTCAGACTGTGTGAAAAAGCAAGTCCAACTCCTCCTTTGTGTGCAATCCGGATGGAATAACCTGTCGGTCGGGATGAGTTGAGAAGAACAGTACTTCCTTGCCTTATGTGAGCTTCAGTAATTTCAGGCTTTTGAAGAAAGATCTCGAAGTCTTCGATCTTTTTATCACGAATATCTTTCAGTATAGGTTCATAGCTCATTATTCACCCTCCAGAGACTATACCTTCATCTACCCTAATTGACGGTCCGCCGGAAGTAACTCCGATAAAATCTTCGTAACCTTTCCCGCAAGTTCCTGGATCAAGTCGGAAATCCTTTCCAATGGCTGAGACTTTCATAAGCAAATCCAGCACATTTCCAGATAGGGCTGCAGCTCGTAGCAGTTGAGTAGTTTCTCCTTTCTCAATCAAATATGCTTTCATTGAACCGACTTGAATTCCGCCTCCTAGCGGATCTTCCATTCCATGACTGGCTTTAGCCAGATATATGCCATGTTTTATATCTTCAATTAGCTCTTCAAAACTATGATCTCCCTTTTCGAAATAGGTATTAGACATCCTGACATAGATTCTTCTACTGAAATCCTGAGCTCTTCCGTTTGCTGTCACACTTGCATTCATCATGGATGCAGTTTCTCTCGTATGAATGAAACTCTTGAGAATACCATTCTCGACCAGGATATTCTTTCGTGATTTAATTCCTTCGTCATCAAAGTAATAAGACCCGTATAATCCCTCAGCCGCACTATCGTCACTAATAGTTACAGGATCGGAGGCTACCCTCTTTTCCAAGTAGCCTGACAAGAAGGATCGATCTCTAAGAACTTGATCCGCTTCTAACCCATGACCAAAGCTTTCATGGGCGATGAGGCCTGCCATTTGAGGATCTAGCACAACTGGAAATCTGCCGCTAGGTGTGGGTTTTGCATCCAGAAGCTGGACAGCTCCCTCTGCAACCTCTTTGACAGCTCTTTCCTCATCCACTGATGATACTACTTCATATCCGCCTTGTACGCCATGTGAGAAATAATCTTGCTGTACTTTTTCGCCTTCTCTGGCAATAGCAACAATTACTAGTCTGATAATAGGAATCTTTTGTTTCAAGTAGCTACCCTCAGAATTAACAAACGCTGTTTCTATCAGTGAGTGAGATATGGCTGCTCTGGCAGCAACAATTTTTGGATCAAATTGCTTGGTCGAATTAAAAAGCTCTCGCACTTTATTGAGTTTTTCTTCTATGCTGATATCTGAGAACGGTATCTTCATTGGATATTCCTCTCTAAGAGTCCAACCTTCATAGGGTTTATACGATGTTTTGGTTGAGGATTTGAACGAGACTAGCCTTTCGACTTCTCTCAAAACTGCGTCCTTATTCAGTTGACTTAAACCGCTAGAACGCCATTGTTCTCCCTTAAGGACCCTTATTGAAATCCCTTCAGATACGCCACTAGATATTTCTTCTTCAGTCATGCGTTTGACAATTGAAAGGCTTTCACCTTTCTGATATCTTGCATCAAAGTAATCACATCTGCCGGAGGCTTTATCCACAACTAAATCAAGCAAATCGTCTGGATTCATGATTAAACCTCGGTGCTTCTATTGATTAACACATTAATAATTCTTTCATCAGAAGGGCAGAAACTGTTACTTAAAAACAAATTTGAAGTGAAAATAGAAAACGAGTTATTAATTCTTCATGGAAGTAAAAGCAATTCTCAATTCTTGATCGGAAAGAACTAACAGGTCACACTCTTCGACCTCTTCTGCCTCCTTTTCTCCTAGTACCGTCATGGGGAACAGGAGTTACCTCAGATATGCGGCCAATTCTAAGACCGGCTCTGGCCAGCGCACGTATAGCTGCTTGGGCACCTGGTCCGGGTGTCCGAGGGCCACTACCACCGGGCGCTCTTACTCGAATGTGAATGGCCTGAATTCCTCGATCTTTTGCAGTTTGAGCTACTCTAAACGCAGCTTGCATACCCGCGTAAGGAGATGATTCATCACGATCTGCTTTGACTATTCGACCGCCGCTGCAAGTTGCTATGGTCTCTGCTCCAGTCAAATCAGTTATATGAACGATGGTATTGTTATAGCTCGAGTAAATGTGGGCTATGGCCCATTTTGTCCTTCTGGGCTTCCTGACCACGGGTTTTGGTGCAGCAGTTTTCTTTTCTTCTTTGGGTTCTTCCTTTTCAGGCTTTTTTCTAGTTCTTGGTTTAGTTGTTTTGGGTTTGGGTTTGGTTTCCTTGGTTTTGGGTTTGGGTTTTTTTGCAACGGAGGCTTCTTTCTTGGTTTTTCTGGCCATTTTTTCCTTCCTCTATACTTGATCTTTTGAACGATATTACTTCATACGGACTATCATTTGGGCTTCTTCGAGGCTTCAGCTTGTTTAGAAGAAGCAATGCCTATTCTTACGGGATGTTCAGAATCATCATAAGGGCTTCTGGGAGCATATCCTATCTTATCTTCTTCATCTACAGGTACTATGTAACCGGGAGCAGTTATTATTTGATCGCCAATAGCGATATGTCGATGAGTAATTAGTTGACGCGCTTGGTAGGGCGTTTTAGCTAGCTGCTTCTGATAAACAAGTGTTTGAAGTCTTCTTTCTAGCATATCCTGTGTGGCTAAACTTAATATGTTGTCAAGAGTAGCACCTTCGTGCAATAATCCTAATCGCTCAGCTCTAGTAATGAGTTGTTCTTCTTGGATAGCACGCTCTTCTAGAGATAGTGCCAGTAAGCCACGAGCTCGGCTCCTTAATCTTGCTATTGCAGTTCTATGCTTCCATACTTCTTTCTTATTCTTCAGGCCATACTGACCGACGAAAACTAGTTCTTCTTGCAGTCTATCTTTTTGCCAAGGATGACCCGGTTTTTCGTATTTTTTTCTTTGCTTTTTAGGATCGCCCACAATATCCTACCTCAATTCCTTCTTCCGTTTTATCCTCTCCTTCTTTTGCGTCTTACACCCACGCTAATACCTTTTCTTCCAGTTGTTCTTGTTCTTTGTCCCCTAACCTTCAATCCAAGATTATGACGAATTCCTTTCCAACTTTTTGACCGCATCATCCGATCTATATCTTCTTTTTGAGACAATATTATGTCTGTGCCAAATATGTGTTTGTCTTCTCCAGTTACCATATCCCTTTGACGGTTCAGTGTCCAAGCAGGTATTTCGTGTTTTTTAGGATCTTGAAGTATTTGCTCGATTCTTTTTGCTTCAGCTTCGGTTAGAGTTCCTAACCTTTGATTAGGATCGATTTGGGCTATACCAACTATGACGTGAGCTAATCGGATATTTATTCCTCTAATCTTGGTTAAGGCATATGGCACCTTTTTTGTGCCATCCAAATCTGTTTTTGCTATTCTAATGACTGGACGTATTTTAGTAGGTATTGATGAAGTTGAAGAGGATTCTTGTGTCATTTTACTCTCCCTGGCTGGATAGTAGCATTGTGTTGTAACGGTCGCACGAGAAATATTTAAATCATTCTATTTTTGAAGGGGGATGCGATTAATCTTAAAAGCTCTGATGGCGCGGGGAACGGGAATTTCGTGAGTTACCACCCTCAATTCGAACCCGTGCGACTCAAATGAGTCACAGGCTCAGTGGTCCTTCGGATCTCCAAGCCTGCGCCGTAACCGCTTGGCTACCCCCGCTGCCTAGAAGTTTAGTTAAATTCATAATAATCTATATGTTATTTATCTTTCGTTTGAGTATCTTTCAGCTTCCAAAATGAAGGATAGGTTCCTAATGACATTATCACTCTTTCTGTCTTGGCCACAAGACCATGATCTGTTTCGAGTATTTGATTGGTTGTTTTCTGAGCCCTGGCTAGGGCAACAAGTTCATCTTTTAGTGTGAAGATTGACACAAATCTACCGGGCTTTATATCTGTCTCAATCCTCACGATGCCTGGAGCTGCTAAGTGGGCGCCGTGACATATAGCGTCTACAGCGGTGTCTCTGACAACAATTCTAGGCACATGTAGAACAGCGTTCTCCACAGGCTGTATAATGTCCCTCAAGGGTTGCTCAATCTCATCCTCTCTCCAAAACTCATAAGCATCTATCAGATCATAAAGCGTAGCTAAGGACTTATCTTCTTTGAAAGGGCCGCTCCTGGTTCTTCTGAGTTCCTGCATATGAGCACCACAGCCAAGAACCTCTCCTATATCGTGAATGAGTTTTCTTATGTATGTTCCAGCCTGGCACCCTATACGTAATAAAACATCTCGATCTTCAATCTCTAGTGCGTCCATGTAATAGATTGTCCTTGTTCTTAGCCGCCTTTTAACTGATGAGCGGAGCGGTGGGCGTTGGTAGATTTTACCTTGAAATTCCTCAACAACTTGAGTGATTTTCTTATCTGGCTGTTTCTTATGTAGCCTCATTATAGATATGTATTCCTTAGAAGAACCGATGAGCACAGGAATTACTTTTGTGGCATTCATTAGGGCCACTGGGAGTACTCCAGTTACCTGGGGGTCAAGTGTCCCGCTATGTCCTGCCCTAGATATCCCGACTATTCGTTTTAGCCAAGCCACAACTTCGTGAGAAGTGGGACCGGGAGGTTTGTCAAGATTGACTATTCCATTTTGGAGAAGTTGCTTGATAGTTCGCTCATGAGGTGGAGAGCCATATTCGGGATTGGTTAGAGCATCAGCCCTTACAATCATTTTTCTTCTTTTTTCATGTGGTAACTCTCGCTTTTCCAAGATAAAAGCCTCGTAGATTATTGTTCACCTAGAGCTTCAATAATTGGGGAAATAGAGAACATAAAAAAGCTGTTGTTTTGCTGAACGCCCAGCATCTAGTTAAGTTGAACCTCTATCGGTGCTTTCATGTAATCCAGTTTTCCTGCATCCTCTATGACTTTTTTAACTTCTTCATCAGATGCTCCTTTTTTGATGTCAATCTTATCCGGAGTCAATTCGATATGATTTATATTAACTCTTCTTCTTTTGACATCGGTCACATCTTTAGGTCCTGTTACGAGAGCGAAGTTCTTGTCAATTATTTCCACAATAACACATTTTTTGCCAGCTTCTCGACCTAATGTTTTTACGCATATGCGTCCTATTTCAAGGATTGGCATTTATTCTCACCCCTTATTTGGATCTTTACTCAGTTTGATAATTCACTGTACCCTTATTTCTCCTTAAAGGAGAGGTCGTATATTCCTCAACTGCAAATTCAAGTATTTTTGTGGTTGCTTCGGCTGTATATATACTTGTATTTAGAATTAGATCATAGATAGTAAAATCATCTATATCAATGTTGTATAGTTCCCTATACCGCTTCCTCTCACTTTCTTCTCGCGATCTTGTTTCGCGTTCAACCTCATGAAGGGGTCTTTTTTCTCGCTCAGCAATACGTTTTATCCTGATATCTAAAGGGCATTGCAACCTTATTCTATAAGCACCCACATCTTTGGTCATCCAAGCAACTAGCCTCCCCTCTAACACTACATCACCCTTCTTGGCCTCTTGTTGAATTCTTTGATCTAACTCAAGATCAAATTTAGTATCATTTTCAGCTAGTTTGCTAAACTGTTCTAATGTGAGATTCTTCTCTTCAGCTAGTCTTCGAAATATCTGTCCGGCTGAAACTAAACGTAGTCCAAGTTTGTCGGCCAAGCTTGTGGCGTTAACCGATTTGCCCGTTCCCGCAGACCCGCTTACTGTTATCACTAAGCCCATATTCACAGACCCTCAGAATCCATGTAAGTTTGGGAAACTTGAGCTTTCAAAAGCGTCTTTAGGCATTGATGACATAAATTGCCCCCATATTTTCTACTCGTGCGCTTTTTGGACTTGGGTATCTTTGAATGTCTGGTCCGAGATAAACGGGGTAGTCCTAAAAGAGGTCTTTTACATACTGCGCATTTGAATGCAGCCAGTTTCGATTTATGATAATGGATTACATCTCGTCCACTCGGTAGCGGGGTTTTCTTCCTTTTCAATGAACGAGATCGTTGATAGGGCTTTGGCATTTCTAATCACTCTCTCTTTCGTGGTTTTTAGTCACCAGACAATCCAAAGATTCTGTTTATGATTGGCGAAAATGTGAAGCTGCATATGCCGTACCAGAATATGAAGTAAAGACCATATAAGTTGAGACTAGGAATCTTCCTTCCAAGCATCCCACCAAGTAGCGGAATATGTTCCAGATTTGCAGGAAAATACGTAACTACATCTACGAATATTCCTGAAAGCGAAAGGGCGAGGAAGAATGCAACACTAGGAATTATAGTGAATATAAGTGGTTTCATTCTGTCTTTTGCCATTTTACTCGAGATCTTTTGTATGTACTTCGCTTTTCTCCTCAGTCTGACAATGGTTTTCATATCATCATTGATTTCGGCCTTTTTCATGGTAGCACGCCATTCCTTCACCTGCCTTGAATATCTCCGTAATTGCTTTGTGTCAATCATTAATCTTCCAACTGTACCTGAAAATAATGCGAACGTAAGAGAAATCAATAGGAGGAAAATCATGGAACCGGGAGGATTTTGTATCAAATTCACAAAAGCAGGCGTAAATTGGATTGTTTGGACCGATAACATCATTATATCACCTTTCTAGTCTTCATTATTCGGACATTAAAACTTGAAAGAGTTCCTTTGCTGCTTCTTCTGCTTTTCCTGGGGGATTTTCTATGATTCTTACTGTAGAGCCGTGCATTAATGTGAACATTGCTGCAGATCTGCAGAGGTCTTGATGGAGGGAAATTAAGGCAACTGCTTCTTCGTCTCGCTCTCTTGTTTCATCATCAAGCCGCCGTCCAACTATTCTCTCTGGGTCTGCTTCAATAAGTACGACCATATCAGGTTTCAGCGCATCCAGTACCCATTGGGGAATTCCCGCAAGGAATCCTGCAGGAGTATTTATCAGCATATGAGTATCGACAACTATGATTCCTTTCTCTGCCTTCTGTCTAATCAATTTTGCAGCTTGCGCTTGAAGTTCTTTTTGAGTTTCTATTGGAAGTTTTCTCATTTCATCTCTATGTTCAGCCAATCGCTTACTTTTGGCCAACTCAAACATTGCAGTTCCATAGTTAACCAGTGTAATCTTTTTACCCCGTTCTTTGGCCATCTCCATAGCATGACTGACTACCGTTGATTTTCCGACACCTGGAGTACCGCTTACAACGACTATTCTGGGTTTTTCACCTTCGACCACATACCCACCAACCTAAGATTATCTTCCCATCAACTGGGCCAAAGCACCCGCTTGTTCTTCCGCAATGGTACGCAGGTACTGAAATGCGATACCTACTGTTAGCAATACCCCCATTCCAGTTCCTAAAGCACCTAGAAAATCTGCAAAAACGGTTAAAAGTCCTACGAACATACCACCGAGTAGGGTAACTGTTGGGATGTAACGACTTAAGACCTTTTCATAAATCACAGGAGATCGTCTGAAGCCAGGTATCTGTAATTCAGAACTCAATAGCTGGTTCGCCACGTCTCTTGAAGTGATTCCGGAAACCTCTACCCATATCGAAGCTAAGGCAGCACATAGCAATACGAATATGCCGAGGTATATGAAGGCATGAAGCGGATCAGCAGCCACACTGTTCTCTCCAATTAGACCACGTGGAGGAGTCAGATAGTATACGAATCCGCCTGTTGGGAATACTTGTCCTTCGGCTGTTGTACTAAATGTTCCAAGCAGATTCAGCCACAAGTTGTTATTATTGGGATTGAAGGCAGACCATACTCCTTGGCAAACAAGTAGAACATTTGAATAGACGGCTTGCACAAGGATAACTGGAATGTTTGAGACATATAGAAAGCGAATTGGATAACGTCCTGCATAGCCCCTATAACGGGCCAGCTTTAGAGGAATTTCAACACGCACGGTCTCAAAGTAAACAACCAAAAAGACAACTGCTATGGTTGCAACAAATCCCAGTATATCAGGAGCATTCTGGCGATAAACAGCCCCTAATGGATTACCAGCAATAATTGATTGAACAAGGGCCAAGATCGCGCCGCGGTAGAAACCGTCCGCTTCCACTATGGGGGCGAACATGTTCCAAAAGATTTGGCTTGTGACTCCGGCCATTATGAAGAGACTTACTCCGCTTCCAAGACCCCATCCCTTCTGCAACATTTCGTCTAGCAATATGATTATTATTCCGGCAAAGAATAATTGAAGGAAAACACCCACAGCAACTTCAAATGACAATGCACCATAAGAGCCAAAGCCTATGTATGCAACCGCTTGACCCCCGGTCATTATTACTGCTAGGACTTTTTGTGTACCAGTGAAAAGCGCTCGGTCTACAGGATCTGCAAAATTTACCTTAATTATCTTCGAGCCCGCGAGTATTTGTAAAATTAACCCAGCAGTTACTATCGGCATGATTCCTAATTCTACTAGGGAACCTCTTGTGGACGCGAAGAGTATTCGCCACCAGTAAAGATAATCAAGACCAGCTCCTCTTTCAACACCCCAGAGAGGTATGTTTGACATTATTAGATAAATCAGTAGAACTAAGGCAGTCCAGAAGAGCTTCTTTCCAAAAGTGACTTGCTTCTCAGGTGGCTTAACTTCTGGCATTATCCTTATTAAAGGCGTGAACACGCGTAGGAAGCGTCCCATTTGCAGACCTCTAACGTTTTTGGCTGTTCTATTAGAGATAACTATTAAAAAGTCTTATGTGTCTTGAGATATTTTACCTCCAGCTGCCTCTACCTTTTTTGCAGCAAGTTTACTGAATTTGGGTATGGCAACAATCAAAGGTTGAGTTAGAATGCCGTTTCCTAGAAGTTTCCCATAGCCAAGCTTCGTCAAATCCACGAAGATCTCTTTCTCCCTCTTTTCAGCTACTTTTTGCTCAAGAAGCTTCCCTATCATTTGATCAAGCTGTTTCAGATTCATGGTTTTTGGTCTTTTTATCAAGCTCTCCGGTCTTTTGAAACCGTGTTTGCCAAAATAATCTGGCATATAACGCAGTATGTATGATTTGCCGTGTTTCTTCCTGCCGGCTACTCCTCTACCACCACGTTTTCCAGCCTTCCTATGTTGGCCCACGCGGCCGTAGCCGTGAGTTCTCGAGCCTCTTCTTTTGTGTGTTTTCTTGTCAAAGCGGATGGTCAATTCTTTTCACCCAGTGATTTGCTTTCATATTACCCAACACTGATTGCTGTACCTTCTTCTCCTTTTTCCACCTTTTCAAACTCAACTTCAAGGACGCCGTTCTTGTATATTGCCTTTGATGATTTGGGATCGACTTTTGTATATAGGTCAACTCTTTTGCTATACTTCCTTTCAGGTGTTTCGGCAGATATCGTTACTGAGTCTTCCGTCGCTTTGAGTTGGATATCTTTCTTTTCCACGCCAGGCATTTCGGCCACGATGACAATCTTATCCGCTTCATCTATGACTTCCACAAGTGGCTCCCTATCCTCTCGAACCGTCGCACCTCTCATGCTAGGCTCTACATTTCCAAACTCACGAACCATTGGTTTCTTATCGGGTCCTACTGTGACAGAGAATCCCCAAACAAATGGTCCTCTTTTCTCCATTTTACTGGGCATTCGCATACCTTTTATTAGATCTTCAATCATTTCCTCCAATTTTGGAAATTGAAACATACGTTCGCTTAACATCTTGAAGATCTCGTCGAATGATTCGAAATCCCCAAACCACGGATCCTTTTCCCACCACGGTTTTTTCTTCTTCTTTTTATCATCACGGGACATTTGAGCAATCCCCCTTTGTCTGCAATAATTATGGAAACTAGAGGAATAATTAAAGGTTGCTTTTTTATATCATCCTTTCTAACAGAAGGTTAATATCTGAGCCTCGATATCCTAATTCCCCACCCACTGAGAAGGATCTTTTCTTTTTTCCCTTAAAACCTTTCTTTGGGGGATGAAGCCGAAAGATAGGTTTAAACTCGGGAAGATCTTTAGCTTCGACCTTGAATTCAATTATTGATTCTGCAAAATCCTCAATTGATTTGAACCCTGAATTCTGTTTAACATAGTCCTCCGTTACGGGTTTATTGCCAGTTAAGCGTCCTCTTTTCCTGATAAGCTTTGAAAGAGTTTGCGTATCTATTTCGCCCCATGTAACGTAATCTTTTACTTTCTGTAACATACGCTTATATGATGGACGATCATCTATAACCACCGCATGATTGGGTTTGTGAAGTCTTAATATTTTCATTGTGTCTTCAATCTCTTTCCGAACATCAACAGTTCCACGAATACGTATTACACTAAGTCTTTTCGACCTCTTTATCCCCGACATTTAGACCCGCTCCCAGTCTCTTGGCGTCATTATTCGATATGTTTGCTTTAAGGCATTCAGGGCAGCTTTGGCGAAATTTACAGTTGTTCTTGTGTGTCCCTTTGTCTTAGACCAAACGTCGCCAATGCCAGCCAATCTAAGAACAGTTTTCACATAGCCTGCAGCTGCTAGTCCTGTGCCTTTAGGCGCAGGCAACAGTTCCACTCTTACACTTCCCGCTTTTCCAGACACTCTAAATGGTACTGTGTGTGAATGACCACAACCACATTGCCAACTTCCACATCCTCGTCTAACTGGTATAATATTCAGTTTAGCGTGAGATATGGCAGCCCTAATGGCCGGTCCGGTCTCCCTTAATTTTATCTCTCCTATTCCAACATATCCATTTGAATTTCCTACAATAACTGTTGCTTTGAATCTTGTCTGCCTTCCTGCATCTGTTTGCCTTTGAACAAGATTAACATCAATAACCTCTTCTTCAAGATTTGGCAAGAGTAAATCCACAATTTCAGGTTCTCTTATCGGAAGGTTTAGTTTGAAGATTTCATCTATTGTTGTTATACGACCATCTTTTACTAAAGCGCCCATTTTTGTTTTTGGAACCCAATCATCAAGAGAGGACATGAGTTACTTCCCTCCAAAACTGGTGGCCATATTTTGCTTGATCTTATCGAAATGTTCAGGAAGATCTCTCGGATTTAACCCTCTTTTTATTATTCTAGAAAATCGCTTGTTGAGTAGTTGAGAATCCTCCTCTGCTAATTTTCTGGCATATTCCGCAATATGCTTTCCTTTTATTCTGTCCTCGGAAGGAAGAATCTCTTCATTATGTGGAACATCAAGTCCTGCATCAAGCACGCCTTTAAGAGTCGCAAAAACCCTAGATCCTTTAGTTGGCGGTATCAGCCCAATATCTAATATTGCACGCTTAATTCGCTTTCGGGCAGCCCGCAGACCCACGAGATATCCTGTTAGATACGCAGCTGAGAGATTTCCAAGTCCGCCTAACCAACCATATTCCTTTACTAGCTCCCTGGAAAAAGCTGAGATTAAGGTTTTGTCTCCTTTCACCTTTGCATCGCATATCTGAGCTATTATATAGTTTAAAGTCTTTCGTACAACTAGACGTGGTTTACGAGAAGCCAGCAATTTCTTTCTAAGATAGTAATCCGTTTTCCCGACCCTGTGTCTTCTGAATAGTACTCTATATTGAGCGCTTTTTGCCATTTCATTCATCTCCTTAATAGCTTCTTATTCTTGATGTAATTTTCTAATTGCCGTCGACTGTCGAAGAGACCACCTTTTGCCTTAAGATAAAGATCTCGATAAACACGAGGGGTTATCATTCTTCTGGTCCTTAGCCGCCTTAGATACCTCCTAATAGGACGAATCTTTTGCATCCACATCTCTTTCTTCGAGATTCCAGCTGTTTTCTTGCCTTCTCGACTCCCGGGACCTTTTCTTTGTCCTTTCTTCCTCTTTTCATGAAGTTCTCTTGCGCGAGCCCGACTAGTCCCTACCTGGGGCTTAGCTTTTATTATACCTTCATGGATTAGACGTCTAATATCTGCACGTCGAATTGCAAGTGCAATGTCATCAATGCGTTCCGGATCCATCCATACGCGACCAACCCCAACCTTTAGAATCTTTGCAGCAATAACCTTTTTTGAGCTCAGACTCATAAGAGAACCTCCTTACCAAAAGATTTCATTTCCTTTGTTAATCTTCTTCTAATAGTTCCTCCTCAAGTTCCTCTTCCAGCTCTTCTTCTAGTTCTTCCTCTTCAATCTCCTCAAACTCTTCCAATTCTAGTTCTTCTTCCTTCTCAGGCAGGATTGGATTTATCATGGACAGATTGAGTTCATTTGCACGATCAATAATGGTAACGCGTTTCCTCGTTCCTACTGTATGACCAATGCGAACAGTGTGTCTTTCAGGATCAAGACTTTCAAGTTCTGAAGGACTATGGATTAGAATGTCCTCCAATCCAGAGGGGTGGAGCCCTCTAACCATTTTGGGTGCGCGGTAGCCGATGTCGGGCATTTTGGGCCAGCCCTTTCTTCTCTTACGCATCTTGTTGTCAATACCCTTTGGACGCCTCCATGAAGGAGAAACCCTCTTATATCTCCAACTTTCTTGTCGTGGAAATCTAGATCTTTTTCTTTTGTTCTTTTCTCTAAGACGTAATAATCTATCCTTTTCAGACATTCTGACTCTCCCCTATTCTGGCTACAGTATTTTCCAGATAACATCGTCTCCCACAAGTTTTCGATAAATGAAGATCCCGTCCATAAAGACTCTTGGATCTTTATCCTTTATTTTAGTCCTAGCTTGGATGTTTGCGGCAGTTTGAGCAACCTCTTCTATATTGTTTCCCCGGATTACTACATCGTCTCCCTCCACACTAACATTAACATCTCCATATATTCCGACATAACGTGGCGCTCGTTCACCTATGAAGTTCTCAATTCGTATTTGCTTCTTGTCCTGATCTACTCTAACAGTAATTGGGAAGTGTGCAAATACGATCTTCATAATATATGTGAAACCCTGAGTCACTCCCAAGATCATGTTTTCTATATGAGCAGCTATCGTGTTTACCATGGCCGCCACCTTCTTGCGCGGGCTGTGAACATAGGTTTTAACTGTCTCATCAACTTTTTCTATATGGATAGGCGAATGAGAGAAATCCCTGGTCAGACTTCCCCGTGAACCGGTTACAGTTACCCTCCTACCCTCTATTTGAATCTGAACGCCCTCTGGAATAGGAATAGTCTTTTCAGAATGTGCTGCTTTTTCCATAGTTATCCCCACACCCCATCGATCCATCTCATCTAATAGATGTAAGCAATCAATCGTCCTCCGATTTTCTTCTTCTTTGCCTCAGTGTGAGAAATAACGCCCATGGGAGTTGTAACAATGAGAATGCCAAAATGACGAGACGGTAGATACTTTTCCTCCCATTTTTCATAATCGTTATGTTTTACAGGATAGCGAGGCGTAACTACACCACAGGAGTTTATTCTTCCCAACAACTGAACTCGAAACTTCCCTGCCCGTCCATCATCGATCAATTCAAATTCTCCAATATAGCCTGAATGTTGCATGATTCTGAGAGTGCTTGCTATGATTTTTGAGGCAGGAGTTATTATGCACTCTCGCCTACCAATTCTTTCCCGATTCAGGATGTTTGAAAGAGCATTTGCTAGTGGATTCATAAGCGGCATAATGGTTCACCTTAGCTGTATTTTTTAAAGCCAAGCCTTCTTGCTACCTCCCTGAAACATCTACGGCATATCATCAATCCATGCCGCCTAACAATGGCTTGATGTGTCCCACATATTCTGCATTTACGACTTCCTTTTCCAACTTTTTTTTGTGTAGTCATAATAAAACCTCATACATCAGGTTAAATTGACTTTGAATTCTTTTTTCATGAATAAGATGGCTTCCTGTCTTGTTATTCTGTGGGACTTGGGAATCTTTCTCCTACTAATTTTTCTTCTTTTTACGCGGTAACCCGGTCTCTCGAGGGAAACACACACGTCCATCCCAAATATACCAAAATCAGGATCGTAGGTGATGTTAGGAAGTTCAATGTGTTCTTTGATTCCGAAGGAGAAATTTCCGTTTGAATCGAAAGATTGTTTCTTCAGGATGGATTCATTGACATTAAGAGCGGCTTTCAGGAATTCGTTTGCCCTTAAGCCTCTTAGCGTTACCTTGCAGGCTATACGCTCACCTTTTCTTACATTAAAATCACGAAGGCTTTTCTTCGCTTTTACTGGAGTGGGTTTCTGGTTTGTAATGGTCTCCAATACCTTCATGGCTTTCTCGAGCTTTTCCCCACTTCCTCCAACCCCAATGTTAACCGTTACGCTATGTATTTTGGGTCTGCGCATATGATTAGATTGCCAGTCTTCGAGTATTTCTTTTTCGCTCATGTTGATGCCTCCGGCAGTGAGATTAGTGATTTATCAGTACCTATAGGAAATACGTATTTTAGTAGTGTTTGGAAGGATGTATCATCTTTTCTTCTTAGAGTAACCATACTTGGATGCGAGGCAGCGCCCTGCTCGATTTTTTCAATGTTTCCAGTAAGGCCGAGGTTTTTGCCAGCTATCGTCAGGGCATTCATATCCTTTTCGATTTTTATGTGGTCCTTAATTTCCTGTTTTGGCAATGAAAGTACTACCACATCATGAACTTTATAAACATCCTCAACTGGATTATGAGGATCCTTCACCTCAACCAGATAGTTTCTGCCATCATGAAGATTCAACTGAACATACCCGCGTTTCACACACGTTTTATCCTCGATTCTACATAGCTTAAATTTCCTCTCGGACGCCTTAATTGGATGTAATATTAGACCTCTTCTTGGAGCAGGGAGGACTCGGAAAAGATCTTTGGTTTCAGTTATTTCAACCACATCCATCAGTCCCACTGAAAATCGAGGGTTGCGCCTGACCTTGCCATCAACTTCAATCTTTCCTTCCGCTATTATGCGCCTAGCTTCTTTGTTCGTATAAGCATAATCTAGGATGTATCTTAGAATGACCACCAGTGGTATGCTTGCATCCTTTGAGTGTGGTCCAGGTGTCGGACGGACCGCCCAGATTGATTCCTTTTTGGGAATTCGCCAAAAGTGTGGCGCTAGAAGCCTTTTGAGATGCGCTTTACCACCTTTTTTACCCATTATTCTTTTTCCTCCAGCATCTCTGTTTTTCGAGCAATGGCCTTATCCCGCCACTTATCTTTTTCAAGTTTTGTTATCATCACTCTCGATACAGCTATGGGGAAGTTGTATTCTGAGCCGTCGGCTTTTTCAATAGCTACCTCCTTGACGTAGACGCGGAAGTTCTTTCTATCTACTTCGATGACTTTGCCTTCAGTGTCCTTAAATGATCCAGTAACAACTAGCACCGTATCGCCTTCTCTTACAGGCAAATTACGCATCTCATATTCGCTAGCCAGATCTGGAGATAATCTAGCCGTCATCTTTTTATTTCTCATGTGAAGCGGCATCTCATATATAGCCTTTCGTTGTTTTCTGGGACTTTTCGTTTTCATTTCATTCTCACCTGATTTATACAACCATACTTGCAGCACTGGCAAGTCTTGGCCATCTTTCAGCTGCTTCTTTTGCAACAACACCACGGATCTCGGAACCTTTTGGCTCGCCTATTGGCGTTGTTATTACAGCTGCGTTATCTTCAAACTGAATCCATTGACCTGTTTTTCTGCGAAACAATTTCCGCTGACGTATTACTATCGCGTTCAATACTTGACGACGCATTTCGGGAGAGCCCTTCTTTACAGAAACAACGATCATATCGCCTACTCCCGCACTTGGGTATCTGTTAAGACGGCTCTTGTGACCCTTTACACTTATCAGCTCCAATATCCTGGCTCCTGTGTTATCAGCACATTTTAGTCTGGTTCCTGTTATTATCCCTCTTGAAACTCTTGGCTTCAGGAGCAGACCAACCTTCCTTCTACCTCTTCTCGATTTTGACACCTATGCCTCCTCCATTTTCTGTACAACAACAAATGAGACTGTTTTTGAAAGAGGACGACATTCCGCTATTTTGACTCGATTTCCAAGGTCTACCTCTATACATGGAGGAAGATGAGCAGGAATATGGGAATGTCTTCTCTCATATCGAGCGTATTTTTCCATATACCATAGATAATCTCTTCTCACTATTATTGTGTCCCTCATTTTGTTCTTCACAACCACGCCATCCATAACCTTACCACGGACGGGTAGCTTACCATGAAACGGACAGTTTGGATCATTGCATTTTTCTTTTGGTGATTCAACAGGCAGACCAGTACCTGACAATTTTACCATTTCCTCCGATTTTTCTTTTTAACGCGATTTTCCGGTTGTCCCAAAAGCTTCCTTCCATTTACCTCAATTATATTTCCGTTAGGAAGAACGATATGAAGCTCAACTATTTGCTTTGCGATTCTTTTTTCTCCTTGGTTACTCAATATCACAAATGTTTTTTTGGTTTCGTCTATTATGATGCCCGTCATGTTGACAAGATTCCGATCAGAACTTTTGACAATTTTGGCCTTGAGTCCTATCAGTTCATGATGAAGGATATTCTGGGGAGTAATAGGCATTCCTATTCACCAGGTTTTGATTTAGCCGATTCCAGTTCTTTCTCCCGCATAACCGTGAGGATGCGCGCAATAGCACGTCTAATCTCTCGGGTTTTACCTGGGTTCTCTATTGATCCTCCACCAGCAATAAGAACTCTTTGCTGAGATAATTCTACTCGCAGTTCCTCCAGCTTCTTCTCTCTTTCTCTGTGGCTCATTTCTCTTATTTGACTCATGCGCAATATCGGCATTACTCGGTCACTTCTT
>JBHLKK010000007.1:35311-45193 GCA_048886745.1 Candidatus Hodarchaeota archaeon
CTATTTTTTCTTCTTCTTCCTTAGCAACTTCTATTTTTTCTTCTTCTTCCTTAGCAACTTCTATTTTTTCTTCTTCTTCCTTAGCAACTTCTATTTTTTCTTCTTCTGGACTTAATGATATTTCATCAGGGGGAAAAACCTTTACTTCATCAGGTAAGCTTGAATCAGGCATCATAATCTTTACTGAAACACCTGTAATTCCAGGATTTCGTGAGGCGTGTGCGACAGCCTTATTAACATACAAAACAGCCGGTTCGCCTGCTTTGCTGATGACACCCTTTCTGAATTTCTGATAGCGGCCTCTCTGGCTCGTTAGTTTACCTTTGATGACAATCTCTACGCCTTTGGCCCCGGCCGCCATCACTCTTTGAAGTATAGAGTAGCCGGCTCGTCGAAAGTGATCTCCACGTTCTAAACGCATTGCTAGTTGATCTGCCATTATTCGTGCATTTAGCTCGGGAGCTTCGAGTTCATCTACCTCTATTTGGGGATTGTCCAGCCCAAACCTTTTACTAAGGATTTCGGTCAATTTTCTTATACTTTGCCCTCCTCGTCCAATAACGATTCCAGGTCGAGTAACATGAAGTATAATACGGGTTCCTAAGGGGGTTTTATGTACATCTACGCCACCATAACCTGCCCTTCTCAATTCTTTGGCAAGATACTCATCCAGCTCTGCCTTTCGAATCCCCCAAGATATGAAGTGATCCTTAGCCGGCACTTATTATTCCACCTCCTCGAATTCCAGCGCTTCTTCCTCCTCTGATAGAACTATTTCAATATGGACCCATTGCTCAAAGTATGCACCAGAGCGACCGAAGGCACGCGGGATGTATTTTTTAATTTTTCTCCCACGTTGTGTTACTGCGTGAATAATTCGTAGGTTATCTGCGTCTAAACCTTTGTATTCAGCGATGTTCTCAGCATTTCTAAGGACTTTGAGTATTCCGCTTGCGGCTTTTACCGGATAACGGCCCGCATACCACTTATGGAGTCCGCCATGATGGGCTTGCTTCTTCTTGTGATGTCTAAATGGAACCATCGTCTTTTTAGCAATGACGTTTTCTAAATACTGCTTTGCTTTGTCCAGCGGCATGTTTCGTATGGCGTTGCAGACTTCTCGGGCTGCCTTCGGTGAAACACGTAGATCACGACCGCTAGCTTTGGCGGTTTTGTCGGGATCTATTCCAATTATTGAATATCCAAATTTGGGCATTTTCATTTCTCCTGCTGTTTCACAGCTTGAAAGCACTGGCTTCTCCCATAAATACATTCCCAGAATCAGGAAACTCCAATTCTGAATGTCATTCTTGATCCGATGGTGCATTATGCTCTTAAAGAGCATAAAAGACAGCCATTGTACACTATAAAAATTTTGCGTAGGAATGGGGCATAATAATAGCATAATAGAATAAGAACAGAAGAGATCCAAAAAGAGTAGCTTATCTTAACGGGACATATAAACTACTTCTGGTTGCGCCTACACCTGGATTTCCATGAGATACTCTCTTGTTAGTAGGAGCAAACTCACCTAGATAGTGGCCAATATGATCGAGTGTTATGTCGACGGGAATAAATTCCTTGCCATTGTGCACATGGATTGTTAGACCGACCATCTCAGGAAGAATTATCATATCTCGGTTGTGAGTTCTTATTACATTGGTTTTGCTCTTTGCCAGTCTGAATATTTTCTCACGCATTTTTTTCTGCTGTGGTGTAAGTCCTCTAAGTAAGCTTCTTCTCATTCTTGAGGGCAATAGCTGGATGAATTGATCCATGGACATCTTTTGAAGTTGTTCCAGTGAAAACCCACGATAAGTGGTTGCTCTTGGCATTTTCTCCACCATTAATAATGTTCTAATTAGTTTCTGAAGAGATATAAGATTTAAATTTTTCCATACAGATTTAAGTTCAAGTCGAACAATTAGTCAATAGCCTAGGTTGGAGGGGGTATTATGCGTAGGCTTTTTGGAACCAATGGGATTCGTGGCATTGTAAACGAAGATATTACTCCAGAATTTGCATTAAAGATCGGTGCATCGATTGGTACTTTCTTTAATAGCGGAAATTTGATAGTCGGAAGAGATGGAAGATCTAGTGGATTGATGCTTATGAATGCAATTATATCCGGAATAACTTCTGCAGGAGTTGGAGTAATCGATATTGGTCTAGCGCCAACACCTGCTATACAATATGGCGTAGGAAGGATTGATGCATCCGGGGCAGTAGTCATCACTGCATCACATAATCCTCCCGAGTTTAATGGGTTAAAAGTAGCGGGAGCTGACGGAATTGAATTACCCCGAAAAGACGAGGAAGTTATTGAAGAGATTTATTTTAATGAGACTTATGCGAGAAAAGCTTGGAACGAACTGGGGAGTATCCAAAAAGATGAAAGCCTGCTGGATATTTTCATTGAAGGGATCGTGGAGAAAGCTGATGAGGATATAATCAAAAAAGCCAATCTAAAAGTAGTAGTGGATCCTGGAAATGGGGTTGGCGCTCTGGTGACTCCTTATCTGCTAAGAGAGTTGGGCTGTAATGTCATTACGATAAATGCTCAAGTAGATGGGGATTTTCCAGGCAGAAAACCTGAGCCTACTCCCGAAAGCCTGAAGGATTTAGCTAAGACGGTCAAAGCATTGGGCGCAGATTTGGGTGTAGCTCACGATGGTGATGCGGACAGGGTTATATTTGTTGACGAGAAGGGCGTCATTCATTGGGGTGATATAAGCTTTGCCTTAATTGTGAAAAAGATCTTGCAAGAAAAACTAGGAAAAACCATAGTGACTCCTGTGGCTTCTTCAAAGCTCATAGAGGATGTGACTGAGCAGTATGCGGGGAGACTTGTTTTGACAGAGGTCGGGAGTATAGTCGTTGCAAGAAAATTGCAGGAGCTAAATGGCATTTGTGGTGGAGAAGAAAACGGTGGTATTTTTTATGCTCCACACCAATTTGTGAGAGACGGAGCGATGGGGGCTGCCTTGATGGTGGAGCTTATTGCAGAGGAAAGAAAAACACTATCTCAACTTGTGGATGAATTGCCCAGGTATTATTCCTTTAAATTAAGGACCAGATGTCCTAACGATCTTAAGGATGAAGTAATGGAAAAGATCAAAAAAGAGACGGCAAAATATGAAACTATTACTATTGATGGGGTTAAGATAATCTTGGAGAAAGGTTGGGTGCTAATTAGACCTTCTGGAACAGAACCACTTATACGTTGTTTTGCTGAAGCTCCAGACGAGCAGAGTGCAAAAGAACTAGCTAAATGGGGTCTTAATTTGGTGGAAAAAGCCATTGGCACCTCAAAGCCATAGACTATTCAGAGGCGGGATTTATGAATTGGGACAGGTTAGAGAAAGAATTCGATTCACTAAACATGAAAGACAATATCCTTACGCAGGGAGAAAGTGTCATAAAAACCTTAAAGAATGAAATCAAAAATGCGTCTGAAGCCTCTGAACTCATTTCCAAATGTGAGCGGGTTTTGCTGACCGGAGCGGGAGACAAGTACCTAATACCTATGATATCCGAGTATTTGTGGCAGTACTTTACACATAAGCCTATTCGCGTAATTCATTCAAGGATTCTTGCGGATTACGGTATTAAGGAAGGTAGGGGAACGTGTGTGATTTTTATTTCACAATCCGGCAAAACCGGCGATACTATAGATGCGGTAAAAAGAGTAGTTCCTGAAGGAATCAAAGCAATAGGAATAACAAATTTGAGAGAGAGAAGCTCCGGTACTCTATATCAAATAGAGGATCACGGAGGAATCGTTCTTAAAACACATACGATTCTTTATCCTGAAAAACCCACGCCTTCTACTGCCACATTTCATTCAACACTTGCATTATTGAACGTTCTGCTTTTGTACGCCCTACACAGAGAAGGAAAAGGTGTTGAAGAGCTCATTGAAAAACAGACAAGAGAGATTCCCGTATTGATTGATGAACTTAGTCGTTCCAGGAACGTGATAAAATGGGGTATTGAAAAAGCAGGAGGTTTCCTAGAATTCTCCGGTTCAAGTTTTTATGTAGTTGGTGATGGTCCACGATATCCAATAGCACGAAAGCAAGCACTAATAATGCTTATGGAAGCCTGCAAACAGGACGCCTGTGCTGTTGAGGCTGAAGAGTTTCCCCATAGTCTGATTGAGACTCTTGAACCAGAAAATAGGAATAAAAAACCATTAATCTTGCTGAAACCTAGGGAGGATTTTATTTCAAAACCCATTTCAAAACAATTGGAATTCATCGAGAGGGTCTGGAAAAAATACGGTGGAGAAAATAGATTCTTGGACGTAGATCCATTCAATTTTACAGATTACGAAATTTCTGGTTATGCTGGAAATCTCTTAACACCACCCCTCTATATAATTCCCTTAGAGTGGTTTACCTACTATTATGCAATTGCACAAGAAATTGATCCCGGAAAAACCAAATTAGTTGGCAAAATCAGAGGTGGTGGGCAGAGGGAAATCAAACAGAAGATTTAAATAATAAAAGAATCGAATACCAAAAAGCTTTAAAAGATATGTTGATAAAGAAACCAAAATTGATGGAGGAAGTAAAATATGGCCCGAGATAAGGCGTATGGAGGAATAATATTCATCATATCTGTCCTGATCATTTTGGGTTACACCTACTGGGTGATTCTAGTTCCACTAGCCCCGCACCTATTTCCACTTGGCGATACTTTGTGGGCCAACATCTACTGGGCTCAGACATTGCCGTTATGGATAGCCATACTGGGAATCTTTGCGATTGCAGCATGGATTGGTTGGACCATGATGACCACGCCGCCGCCAATACCAATTGAAGAACTCGAAGAGGAACTGGAAGAGGCAGAAGAGAAGGACTGAAGAGACGTTTCTGCCGTCAGATAGGTTTGTAGGCCAACTTCAACCTAATTTTTATTTCTGCATGAATCTTACTGAATTGGATCTTTTAGATAGAGTCAAAAAAAAGCAGTACCATCTTTTTCATCAGTCATCAATTTCATATTCATCATAGACGGCGCTGATAGGATAAGAGGGTACTCTACCGCGTCCCTTACATATTTTACACTTCTTCTTGCCCTGATATGTACCTGTTCCACCACATGTACCGCAGACTACAGAATCCTGGGGAGCTTTGAACATGCCTACGCCTTCGCAAGCCTTACACTTTTTTCCCTGGTATAATCCATCTCCTTTACACAGAGGGCATTTATAGTTCTTGAGGATAGGAGCTTCTCTGATGGTGACAGCTTCAGTGTCTTCGGTTTTATCAAGGGACTCCATTCTTTCCCTATAATAGAAGATTCTTATGACTGACACGGTTATGGCCAAAGCAATGCTAATAATGGTCAAAAACGTAACCACAAGACCTAAATCAATCTGCAATTGCCCCACCACCACTACTATGTAAATTGGTCTTAAATATTTAATGTGTGGAAGTGTCAAGATAGAGTTGTTACATACTTGATGATTCTTGATTCCTAAGAGGGTGGTTGCGGTTTTCAACTCCCTGGAGAACAATGTAGGCATCATAGGTTTCTCGTGAAGTTATCTCACCAGCGAGATTTGTGGTAACCAGCTTTCTAATCTCATCATGATTTTTTGTTTGGCCTAGAACCCACATCAGTTTTACTAATGCGGTTTCTGGCAGCATATTTGCACCAGGTATGACCCCGATTGAAAGCAATTTCCTTCCAGATTCGTATACGTTCATCCCGGTATAACCCCAGAGAGTCTGTACAGTCATCACTATAGTAACGCCCTCTTGAATGGCTCTCTCAATGGAATCGTAAAGGGTGTAGGCCACATGTCCTAATCCAGTCCCTATCAAGACAATACCATTGTACTTTCTATCTACCAGATGGTCAATGATATCCGTCTGCATACCTGGGTAGAAGTGCAAAAGTGCAACTTTTGGGTCAAATTTGATATCTAGTTCCACTTGACCGTCTTTTCGACGTCTGTAATCATTCTTTAGCATCGTAATTCTGTTATTCTTCACCAAACCTATTGGAGTGTCTCCAATTGTACGAAAAGCATCTCTACGACTACTATGCATTTTTCGTACACGAGTTCCTCGATGAATTAGAGCGTAATCATCACTACTGCTTCCATGCATACAAACCACTACTTCTGCGATGTCACCATAACTGGCTAAGGTAGCTGCATGAAGTAGATTTCGAGCAGCATCGCTTGAGGGGCGGTCTGAACTCCTTTGACTTCCAACTAGAACAACCGGAACGGGTAAGTTTCTTATCATAAAAGATAACGCAGCAGAAGTATAACTCATTGTATCGGTACCATGAGCAATTATGATGCCGTCTGCTTCTTCTTCATTTACTTCTTTCGCAACCGATTTTGCGATTTCAATCCAGTACTCGGGCTTCATATTTTCGGAGAGTATTTCAAATAAGGTTTTTGGAGCTAGATTGCAGATTTCACTTAGCTCTGGTACTGCTGAAAAAAGCTCCTCGGGCGTAAGAGCCGGAATCACAGCTCCTGTTCGGTAATCCAAACGGGATGCAACGGTCCCTCCAGTCCCAAGTAGTGTTACTTTAGGTTTATCAGGGTCAAAAGGAATCTTTTTTTCCGGCAGTCTATAATGGGCTGGCTTTCTTGAGATTTCCCGAATAACTGTGCCTTCATCAAGCCCAATTCCCACATCATAGCCATCCTCAAGTTTCAGAACTACATGCCTGTCGTCTCCTAGCTCACTTCGAGGCAGTATAATTCCCCTAAATTTCTGTTGTTGTTTTTGGATTTCTATAAAACTCCAGACTCCTACGCCGGCCTTTTCTAATACTTTTCGAACATACCCATAGTATCCCTGAAGTTTATCTTCATCATTTCCCATGGGTCATCACTACCTTCATTTTTCTTCTCAGTGTGGAGGCTACTTGCTTGCCATCAATCTTTCCTCGAACTTGTTTCATTAATTCTCCCATTAACGGAGCAAAGGCTCTTTCACCTTTCTCCTTTATCAGGCTCCTATTTTTTGTCAGAAGCTCATCGATCAACATATCCAATTGTTTTGATGTAATCGCTTCTAATCCAAGTTGTTCTGCCGCCTCTTGGGCAGACAATTCAGGATCTTTACTCAAGATTCTAAATAGATCTTCTATGGCTTCTTTTGCTATTTTACCATCGGTCAATAACCTAAAAACATCCATTATTGTATTGTCTGTTAAGTTTTCTACATGCAGTTTCTCTCGCTCCAGGGCTTTTATCAATTGCAGCAAGGTCGTTGAAGCTAAGACAGATTCTATATGAAGTTCATCGACGATTTTTGAAAACAATTCTATTCTATCCGATAGGAAAAGTTCTCTTATAGTAGTCGTTTCTAGGCTATATTTTTGTGCAAGCCTCTCTTCTAAGTCCCAAGGATATTCAGGAAGATCTTTCTTTATTCTGAGGGTTTTTTCCTCTGTTATCACAATGGGCGGAGTATCAGTATCAGGATACAGACGTGCGCTACCTGCCAAAACTCTTTCAAACTCACTATTTCCGTTTTCTAAGGCTCTCCTTGTCTCCTGAGGTACTCCCTTGAGTGCCTGTTTACATCTATCGACAATCAGTTTTAGGACTCTTTTGGCTATCTCAGGTTTAGCAACTACAATAACAAAACAGTCATTCTTTGTAGTCTTCAATGATTTCTTTATGTTGAGCACTTCATCCTTGTTGAATCCATACTTACTTAGATCTTCATCTGAATGAATTATGCCTTTGATATTTGTTATTACCATTGCTTTTTCAGCTAATTCGCGACCAAAGGTTTTGCTTGGCTGAATATCTTTCTGGAGAAGGGACGAGAAATTTCGAAGATTGACCCCAAATACTTTTTCCCCAGAATCCATACCTCTTCTTATTGTCTGGCTTTTCGTGTTTTTGAGAATATGAGTGATGTCCTCAAAACTGTATTTGAGGTCCTCAGATTTAACCTTCCGTGCTTTTAATTCGTTTTTAATGTCTATTAATGCAAGTTGGCGTTCCACCTCATTCTCGGCAAGTTTTGGTATTAAATCTAGTTTCTGAACACCCTTCAGTTCTACACGGGCACCATCCTTAATGCTGATATTGACATCTTGCCGAATAGTCCCAAGCCCTCTCTTGACTTTTCCAGTTGACCTGAGAAGCAAGCCTATTCGACTAGCAGCTTGGTAGAGTTCTTGGGGTGATTTCAGATCTGGCTCTGTTGCCACTTCAACAAGGGGAATCCCTAGCCTATCTAATCTAAAATATACAGTTTTGCCTTCTTGCTTAATCTTTCTAGCGGCATCCTCTTCGATACCTATTAGCTTGATTCTTATTTTTTTATTATTCAGGGGGAAATAACCGTTGGTTCCAACAATGAAGGACCTTTGAAATCCACCTGGCACAGATCCATCCAGATAGTTCTTTCGACAAACGTGAAGTTCATCTATAACATTTGCATTTAGAAGCAACGCAACTTGCAGACCAATATCTATTACTTCTTCACTTGGAGGAAATGGAGGAGTTTCGTCTATATCGTAGGTGCATACAACATCTTGGTAGCCTTCATAAATTATGGTATGCTTTTTTTCATATTCCACAAGCATTGCAACATCAAAATCGCCCATCTCACCCATAACCGGACGGAAATACCTTTTTATTTGAAATTCAGGGGGGGTCTTTTTCAGGTAGGTAGGACATCGACAGAATAGTTTGGTGTCTGTTTTAAGTTCCTGATGAACCTCTAGCCCTGCTTTGAAACCTAATTCCCTAAAATGGTTTATTGTCAAACTACTCTTCCTCCAAATCTTGCATTTCGATTTCAACATTTCCTTTTATCCTAATAAAAATTAATCCTTTTTATATGCAGAAGAGCAATAACATCCAAAACCAATCACAGCCTCAAAATGCCTATCCCACAATTAAAATCTCACCCAGTAGATTTTGCCGATAGAGTTAAATTGGAAATCAGAAGAATGATATCCTACTGGAGGAAACATCTTGAAGGATCAAAAAAAGGGTAAGAAAGAGGCAGAGCCTTTAACCTTTCCTAGACAATTCAAAAGCGATATGCTCTCAAGAGTCATAACATTGGTCGATGGATATCGAATACTTCACACTGGAACCTTTGGGAAAATAGACAAAAATGTTAGCAAGGGTGTTTTAGGAAGAAGGTTCGCAGAAAAATGGAGAGAAATCAGAAAAGTCCTATGGAAAATGGGAACTTATCCAGATGAAATTCCGAAAGTTCGTAAACTGACAACGATAAGGATATTCACTGGACTTCTAGCCACATTTATGATGATAGGCGGCTCAATCTTAATGTTGATCATAATTTTCGCTTCCTTGGGGCGTTTTATGCTTTTTGTGGGAGCAATGGTTTACATTGGAGGAGGTACGCTTCTGGGTTTTTCAATTCTAATAAGGCGTAGAGTAGCCATAATCATGGAAGATTATTATCGAGAGAGACCGGATTTATGGAGAAAGGAAAGAGAGTATCTGAAAGATATTGTACAGGGCCTCATCTTCGCTATGGTAAGATTTGTAAGAAGGCAAAGAAGAGAAGGACTGGATAAATCGTTTAGAAAAGACCCCGACAAAGCTATTAAGAAGTATAAGATCGAATTGTTTAACATGGATTATAAGGGAATAAATATTATCAAGAAGCCGGGGCGCCTAAAAAAGAAATTCATAGCCGTTCCAGAAATGGGATGATAATGCTTTAAAGAAGTGTTTTTTCCATAGATTAAGAATCTTAAAATAATTGTCAAGCTTTCCTTAAAGGAAAGCTTCAAAAAGGTGTTTATCCAAGTAGTAAATACCAGAGGGGTTCGCTAGGGCATGATTCATAATGTCTACATTATTCGCAAATCTGGGGAGTGTCTAGTCTCCAGGGCATATGGCTCAAT
>JBHLKK010000008.1:0-40941 GCA_048886745.1 Candidatus Hodarchaeota archaeon
CTTGAAAAGAGTTCAACCTGAGTTCCAGAATCTAAGAAAGGTCGTTCCCTTAGATGTCCTTCCTACTTGGGGGGGATAAGCCTGGCTTTTTTGTAGCATTCTTCTGCCTTCTTGTTATCGCCCAATTTTTTGTAAGCTGTTGCCATGTTGTACCATGCGGCTACATGCATTGGATTGAGTCCCAAAGTTCTCTCAAAGCATTCAATGGCCTTTTGATACTTCCCTAGCTTTCCACAAACGACTCCTATATTGTTCCATGTATCTTCATCAGCAGGATTTAACTTACCAGCTTTTTTATAACATTCGATGGCTTTCTCAAGATCTTCCAGCTTCTCATAAGCCACTCCCAGATTGTACCATGCATCTGCGTATTTAGGATTGATTTCCAATGCTTTTTGAGAACATTCAATCTCCTTCTCGTAATCACCTAACTTCTCGTATGCCCATCCCATATTTAGCCACGCTTCTGCGTCATCGGGATTGAGTTTAACAGCTTTTTTGTAGCACTCGATAGCGGTCTCATGTCTGCCCAATTTTCCGTAAGCTACGCCCAGATTGTACCAAGCTACAGAAAAATCGGATTTTATCTCCAAGGCTCTCCGGCAGCATTTAATGGATTCTTCATAGTTGCCAAGCTTCCTATGAACGATTCCCAAATTGTACCATCCCTCTGCATACATAGGATTGATTTTCAGCGATCTAAGATAACATTCAACTGCTTTTTCAGGATTGGCCATCTTTCCGTAGGCAGCTCCCATATTACCCCATGTCGAATAGCTTTTTGGATCGATCTTTAATGCCTCTTTGTAATCTTTGATCGCTTCTTTGTACTTTCCTTGCTGGTAGCTCGCGTTTCCTCTCTCAAAATAGTCCTTCGCAGATGTTCCTTCATTCATTTCTCGCACCAGCCGGGTAGTGATTGACAAGAACCATCTAAATAGTTTTTGCGCATCTAATTTAAAAGGAGAAGAAGATACTCAGAATTGATCACTAATCTCTTATCTGTCACATTTTAGGAGGGATATTTTTGCCCAAAAGAGCTGGGGATCGTATAGATTTCTTGGGAGGAAACGAAGCCTGTGCCGAGGGGGCAATTGCTGCGGGCTGCAAATTCTTTGCATTCTATCCAATTACTCCTGCCAGGGAGATAGGTCGAATAATGGCCGCAAAGATGCCAAAGATTGGCGGGATATCAATTCAGATGGAAGATGAAATAGCATCATTGTCTGCAGTCATCGGAGCATCATGGGCAGGTCTTAAATCTATGACTGCAACAGCAGGCCCGGGTTTCAGCCTAATGCAAGAAAACATAGGGTATGCAGTTCAAACCGAGACTCCTTGCGTAATAGTAGACGTTCAACGAGGAGGACCAAGCACAGGACAGGTAGGCATTCCCCTCCAGGGAGATGTACTCCAATCAAGACACGGTTCCCATGGAGAATATCCAATTGTTGTCCTTGCGCCTTCTTCACCGCAGGACATGTTTGACATGGCTATTGAAGCTTTTAATCTGTCCGAGCTCTTGAGAACTCCTGTAATTCTCCTACCTGATGCCTACGTGGGCTTTATGAGAGAGAGGGTTATCATTCCGCCTATCAGGAAGATCCAACTAATAAATAGAAAAAAGCCAAAAGATATTGACGAGAAAGGCTTTTTCCTTAGTGAGGACGTAGCTCCTATGCCTGAATTTGGCACAGGACACAAAGTTCATGTTACTGGTTCGTGTCATGATGCTATGGGATATAGGAAAACCAGCGACCCGAGAGACCTTGATAGTTTGATCAAAACAATCTATCGAAAGATTGAGAAGCGTCTGAATCGAATAATTAGGATTGAAACCTATGACATGGAAGACGCCAAAACTGCATTGCTCACATATGGTTCCCCATTCAGATCTGCTTTATGGGCAGTGAAGAGAGCGAGAGAGGAGGGGATTAAGATAGGTTGTGTACGCCTTGTTACACTCTGGCCCTTTGCCAGAAAGGAGATCACCGAGGTTGCCGAGCAGGTGGACAGTATCATGGTGTTGGAGAACAATATGGGTCAGATTCTTGATTATGTGAGGAGTGCTGCCTGTGGAAAGACAGACATAAGATTTCTGCCTCCAGAGATCTTAGGAGGCGTTCATAACCCACCCTACATATTAGATCATGTGAGGAGGGAGGCGGGAAAATGACTCGGAAATCTAAGCATCCATTAATCAAGTATATTCGTCCGGGGGCTCTGCCTTCTCCGCATTGTCTGGGTTGTGGTGATGGAGTTATTGCTCAGTGCATTCTCAGAGCAATAGATGAGCTGAGTCTTGATTTCAGGAAGGTAGTCTTTGCCTCTGGGATAGGCTGTGCCGGGTGGATACCAAGCCCTCTATTCAATTCTGACGTTTTGCACACCCCTCATGGACGACCCATTGCATTTGCAACTGGTGTGAAGCTTGCGAGGCCGGAGCTAAATGTGGTTGTCGTGTCGGGAGATGGAGATCTGACTGCAATCGGGGGAAACCACCTTATTCACGCAGCTAGGAGGAATGCTGGACTTACAGTGATCTGTGTAAACAATTTCATCTACGCGATGACTGGAGCACAGGCTGCACCAACAACCCCTTTGGGATTGAAGACCGACACCACGCCCTATGGAAACCCAGAAAGTCCTTTTGATTTGTGCAAGCTTGTTGAAGGTGCTGGGGGAACCTACATAGCAAGATGGACAACGATTCATGCAAGGCAGCTTGTCAAATCGATCAAGAAAGGGCTTCAAAGGAATGGTTTTTCCTTTGTTGAAGTAATTTCACCTTGTCCTGTCCGTTATGGTCCACTAATCGATATGAGGAAGCCAGTTGAAATCATAGAATGGCTCCGCAAGACTTCAATAAGCTTAAGGAAAGCCAGAGAGCTTTCACCTGAGGAACTCAATCAAAAGATCGTTGTTGGAGAGTTTGTTGAAAAGAGGGTTCCAGAACTGACTGAACAATACAGAAGAATGAGATGAGGGAATAATGACTAGGACCGAAATTCGCATTGTGGCATCCGGAGGACAAGGAGCGATAACAATGGGAAATCTACTAGGAAGAATAGCTACTCTTTATGAGGGGAAATATGCCGCGCAAACACATTCATACGGAGCTGCAGTGAGAGGGGGGGTTATTTGGACAGAAGTTGTTATATCCGATTACGAAATTGATTATCCGGGTGTCATAGATACAGATGTTTTTATTATAATGTCGCAAAGCGCTGCAGACAGATATGTGCGCGATATCAAAAGAGGAGACATGGTCATAATTGACTCAAGTCTGGTTCAGAATCCGCCAATTGAAGACTTAGTGCTCTATCAGATTCCAGCATCGGAACTTGCAGAAGAGAAGTTTGGAAACAGTCTGTTTGCCAACATGATTTTGCTGGGTTTCTTAGTTGGATTAACAGAAGCTGTTAGAAGGAACAACTTTATCAAAGCTGCAAAGGAATGGATGAAATTATCTAGCGAAAATATCAAGGCTTTTGATATCGGGTTTTCCATCGCATCTCAAGAAGGAGATTCAGGGAGAGGAGACTGATGAGCGAAAAACAGCGAACAACCAAGAAGGAAAAGCTAGAGATTAGGATAGATGGAGAACTCTGCAAGGGATGTGATATCTGCATCTATGTCTGTCCTAAGAAGGTGCTGAAGATATCTGACAATCCGACTGACAAGGGCATTCACATTCCAGAGATTCAAAAACCAGATGAATGCAATGGCTGTTTGGTTTGCGAATTACACTGCCCCGATTTTGCGATTTATATTAATAAGAAGAAAGAATTAACAGCTACCAATGATTCTTGACTGAAATCTCATGAATAGATCTCCTGATCCGAGGTTCTGGTTCCTCATCTGGATATCCCAAAGGAGTCAATGCGACAACTCTTATGTTGTCCGGAATTCTCAAGGCCTTCTTCACAATACTCTCTTCGTAATGCTTTCCTATCCAACATGTTCCCAATCCTAGTTCAGCTGCAGCTAAAATCAGATGTTCCATACTGATCCCCAAATCAACCGCAAAGTAAGGTATGTTATGACTGTATCCAGACTGTTCTGGATCAGCGCAACCAACTATAATCACCGGTGCTTCTGCAACCCAATCGCGGACTCCAAGTTTTCTCTTTGTATCCTCATCGGTAACCACTATGTATTTCCAGCACTGTTTGTTTCCCCAAGAGGGAGCAAGGCGGGCAGCTTCCAATACGTACTCGATTTTCTCTTCTGGAACTGGATCAGGCTTATATTTCCTGATGCTCAATCTCTTGCGAATCACATCCATAAGCTTCATTTGATATTACCTCCTGGAGTACCAATATGTAACTGATTCAATTATAATGCTATCTACCGGCCAATTATGGAGGAAAGTTACTTAAGGAATCATGTTTACATACTTGCTTTTGAACCGGGAATGAGAACCCAATGAAGGTGGTACAATCATTCGGGAGTTGATTGAGTGAGTGTCGTCGATAGAATCTTGGGAAGAGGTCCCGAAGTCATAGCAGAAAAACACATAAAGAAGGGAAGGGAGTACGTCTCCAAAAACAAGTGGGATAAGGCACTTACTGAATTTGAGAAAGCGGCAGACCAATTCCTGAAGGCAGAGCAATTCGAGAAAGTAGAAAAGAATTATTTGAGGGCAGCGAAATGTAGCATTCGGATAAAGGATTTTGGGAGAGCTTTGGAGAATCAACACAGAGCTGCAATATTAGGGCTGTCTTTGAATGATTTTATCCGCGCGGTCAAGTACTATTTGGCAAATGAAAAACTCGCTTCACAAATCAGGCTATATCAATTTGCACTTCTCTATCTTAACTTAGCCGGATTATGTTATCTTGTCGTTGGAGATTACAAAAAATTCTCCAAATGCGAGGAGAAAACAAGGAAATATCACTCTCTTCTGGATGAAAAAATAAGAAGACAAAATATAATCTCGAGAATCTGGAACGGTATCACAGGACGCAATGAAGATGAGCTTGTCATGGCAAAGAAGACAATTGGAAAACTAAGGCTAGATCCCCTTGAAAGGAAACTGCTTGAAGATGCAATTGGTCTGGCAGAGAAATCACTGAGTATAGAGCTGACTATTCGAACTGAGAAGAGAGGAGTAGGCGTTGGCGATCTCTTTGTTTTGACGGCAAGTCTAAGCTCACCCGAAGAGCTTTCTTTAGTAGAGATTGCCATAAAGTATCCCAGAAACATGGCCATGGTCACGGATTTCGCCTTACCCAGAGATTTGGTTTCTAAAGTCAAAATTGATGCAGAAGCCAAAGGGAGCTTGCCTGGAAAAATCCTGATCGGACCAATGACACTTATTTGTAAGGACAGGGCCGAAAGAACGCTAATGGTTGTTTCGGATCAGAAGGAGCTAGACATCTACCCACCCGAGTCAAATCTTCAAATAAGATTTTCATTGCAGACAAACATCGTTTCTGTAGGTGAAGAAGTCGAAGCTTTTGTCGATTTGAGTAATACGAGCAAAGGCGAGGCAGTTAACATTACCGCCAAATTGAACATTCCTGAAGAAATTGAAATCGTCCAAGGCACTATTGAAAAGAGAATACATGCCTTGGCTCCGGGAGAGAAAATGAGTTTCCCAATGGTGCTTCAGCCAAACAAAGCTGGAGATTTTCAGATTGAAGCCGAAGTCACTTTTGACGGTCCTAAAAAGAGTAATCAAAGAAATCACGCTCCCTCCGTTGAGCTGAAAGTCAATTGAAAAACTAATAGGATCACCTTCGAAAGGTTCAAAAGCAGAGTTTAAGGGTAGTGTTTTCAATTCTGCTCAGTATGGCGCAAGAAAATTCCCTATAGGAATAAAATTTACAGCAAGATTTATATGAAGGGCTTCTGTGCATAACTATCGCTTGGGAATGGGCCCCAAAATATAGGAATAATTGTTAATTGAAAGGAAGGGAAAGAATTGAAGAATATCTTAGTAGGAGAGCTGAAACAACCAGCATTGCAAGATCAAAGAATGGAAATCTGCGAAAGGAAAGGTATAGGTCATCCAGATACAATATGTGATGCAATAATGAACGATGTTTCCATAGGGCTTTCCAGGGAATACTTAAAGCGATTCAACGACGTCTTACACCACAACGTTGACAAGGGATTGCTTGCAGCTGGAGAAACAAAAACGAATTTCGGAGGAGGCAAGGTTACAAAACGCATGCTTCTTGTTTTCGGCGACAGAGCTACCTTTGAGGTCGGAGGAGAAGAAATTCCAGTTGAGGAGATAACCCTAAGAACTGCCAAAGAATGGTTTGCAAACAACCTACGATTTGTGGATCCAGAGGAACATTTGAATTATCAGATTGAATTGAAGAGAGGTTCTGAAGCACTAACCGACATTTTCAGGAGGAAGGGTGAATTCAAAGGGGCTAATGACACATCTGCAGCCGTAGGTTTTGCACCGATGACCGAAACAGAGACCATCGTTCTGGAACTTGAACACTTCCTGAATTCCAAGAAGTTTAAGAAGAATTACCCGGAATCTGGAGAAGACATAAAGGTAATGGGATTGAGGAAGAATAATGAACTTTTCATAACAGTTGCAATGGCTTTTGTTGACAGGTTTGTAGAAAGCGAGGACTCCTATTTCAAGAGAAAAGATGAGATCTTGGAGGAAATAGCGAGATTCGTTAAACCCAGGGTAAGCATGGAGAAGGTTAATTGTTTCCTGAATACCTTAGATCAGCGAGGCAGAGGAGTGAGCGGAGTGTACTTGACCGTTGTTGGCACTTCTGCGGATGGCGCTGATTGTGGACAAGTCGGGAGAGGAAATAGACCAAACGGTGTAATTGCACTGAATCGACCTTCTTCAGCAGAGGCCGCAGCAGGCAAGAACCCAGTTAGTCATGTTGGCAAGATATACAATGTGATTAGCTATAGGATAGCTGAACAAATACATCAGAATGTCCCTGGGATAAAAGAAGCATATGTTTGGCTCTTAAGCCAAATAGGCAATCCTATCAATGAACCACTAATAGCTTCGGCTCAAATCGTTCTAGACGAAGGAACCGCACTTAGCAGTATTTCAAAAGAAGTCACCAACGTAGTTGAGAACGAACTGAATAATATAAATAAATTCTGTGACGATTTGGCAAACGGCAGAGTTTCAGTATACTAGAGCCTTGAGACAATTAGGCTTTGAGCCTTATCGCCTAAGTTTAATTGTTTCCCATCTTATTCGTCTCTGCTCCAACGCCTGCCTTATCTTCCTTTGCTCGGAAGTCAGTGCTGCGTCTCCCGTTTTTATATCCATCAAAACAACTGTAATCGGCCTGTCTATTTTGCTATCTTTTACATCAGTATAGCCATCAAAGATTACATAGTCAATGGGAGAACCTATGAATCTTGCATCAGCGGGATTATATTTGAATTCTGCAAGAAATGGAATCATCTGTTCAGCAATTCTACCCTTGAGACTTGCCCTGCTCCTTCTCAAGACATCTTCTCTAAGTTGAGCCTCCATTTCCATGAATCTCTTCTCGGCCCTAATTTCGATTTCTCTTCTTATCAGTCCTCTCTCTCGGAATAGGAATACAACGAATAAACCGAGAATTATGATGATTACGGTCAAAGCAATTGTTAAAACGTCCATGAACGCACCTCAGTCGCTAGTAACATTATGTTGCATTTAAGCCTAACGTAGATGGTCACGGAGCCAAAATCTTGATTTCTCGTCATTTTCTGAGCAAAAATTATATGGAGAAGTAATCCAATATTTGATCAAGGTTGTTAGAGGGGGTATTCTTGGAAATAGAATTCTGGACTTTTGATGTTGGGCAGATAATTAAAGAAGAGTCTCCTCAAGTTTTGCTCTGGGGTATTGATACAAAAGGACAGAGAACATTGGTTATTGAAGATAGGTTCAGACCCTACTTTTTCGTCTTGCCAAGTGAAGGGGTCGACCCGCATTCAATAACCGATACTATTATGTCGCATTCGAGTCCCAAATCTCAAATCTTGAATGTTGAAGTGGTGAGTCGAAAGCTCTTTGGCAAACTTCTGAGGGTTTTAAAGGTCAGTCATCAGAATCCTGAAGACACCCAGCTACTTGCTGCGAGTATTTCCAGAGAAAGAAATGTTAAAAGATGTTATGAAACAGACATAAGATTCTACACTAGATATCTAATCGATAAAGAAATAGTCCCATGTCAATGGTATAAAGCTCAAGCAGAGAGAGTGAAGGAACCTTCAGGGATTGTTGTGGATACGGTCTATCGGCTTTTAGATAATCCCATACCATCCACCAGGGAAACGATTCCCGACTTAAGAATTCTGACTTTTGATATGCGGGATTATGTTTCAGCAGGTATCATGAATCCTGAAAAAGATCCTGTGATTGTATTGACCACTGCTACAAACACCGGAGAGCAAAGACAGTTTGTTGCAGAGAATCATGATGACCGCCTTCTGCTACAGGAATTTGTAGACTATGTTAGGCAATTCGATCCGGATTTCATATTAGGATATTATTCGAATTTTCATGATCTGCCGTTCATCACAAGAAGGGCAAGAGTATTGAATGCCAATCTTGCTATTGGCAGAGACAGTTCTGAACCTCACCCAAGCCTTTACGGCCATTATTCGATTGCGGGCAGAGCCAATATTGATATGTATGATGCAACTGAATTGATAGCTGCTGTCAAACTAAAAACTCTGGAGAATATAGCAGATTTTCTGGAAGTCATACCACGAAAGAGTCGTACCATTATTGATGATATCCAAATAGCAAAGCATTGGGACGATGAAAAGTTAAGACCTAAGCTAATAAAATATTCCAAAGAGAATTCCGAATCAGTTAGGGGAATAGCCGAGAGATTGCTCCCTTCGATCATCTCAATGGCTCAAGTCACCGGGATGCCTCCCGATCAAGTTATGCGTGCAGGCGCAGGTTTTAGGGTGGAAAACATACTTCTTCGAGAAGCTTATCGTGCCGAAGAACTGGCGCCGAACAGAGTTGAGCACCCTCCAGCCCCATATGTTGGCGGATTCGTTTTAGAACCTCAGGAGGGCATACACGATAATATTTCAATCTTTGACTTTGGTTCTCTATATCCAAGCCTAATGATCAAATACAATCTTTCTCCGGATACATATTTACCCCCAAAAGAAGAGTTTTCTGGAGAAGAGGTCACCACACCCGAGGTTGGACACAGATTTAAAACAGAACCTCCAGGATTTTATAAGCGTATTCTGGAGAAACTACTCAGAGCTAGAAAAGAGATAAGGAGTAAAATGAGAAACATAGATCCAAGTAGCATAGACTATGCAGTACTCAATGAGAGGCAGAAAGCTGTAAAAATCATTGCCAATGCTGCTTACGGATACTGTGGTTGGAGAGGAGCCAGATGGTATCTCAAACCTGTGGCAGAAGCAACCGCAGCTTGGGGTCGAAATGTAATAAAGAGAACTGTTGAAATTGCTGAAAGGACCGGGTCGACTGTCATATATGGTGATACTGACAGCATCTTCATTTTCCATGAGACTGAAAAGATAAAGGGGTTTATGAATAGGGTCGAGAATGAGCTTGGACTCAAGATTAAGCCTGATAAGATTTACTCTCGAATATTATTTACTAAAGCAAAGAAGAAATACGCAGGACTTCTCAAAGATGGAACCCTTGATATTACTGGTTTTGAGGCTGTAAGAGGTGACTGGCCCGCAATAGCAAGAGAAATTCAAGAGGAAGTAATCCGGATTCTCCTAAAAGATAAAGCGGCCAATAAGGCCATAGGATATCTAAGGATTATGCTCGAAAGAATCCAGTCATATAAGATTCCCTATGAAAAATTCGTAATATGGGAAACTCTGACAAAATCCCCTTCAGAATACAAAGTTAGGTTGCCTCATGTAAGTGCGGCAACCAAGTTGATAGAAGCTGGAGGAAGACTTGAAGAAGGATCGAAAATTGGTTATGTTGTTTTGAGAGGAGCAGGTCGATTATCTGATCGCGTAGCCCCCTATAATCTCGCAACTGAAGAGAAGCTAGACATCGATTATTACATAAACAATCAGATTGTTCCTATGATTCTGAGGGTACTAGAGATTTTTGATGTAACGAAGGAACAGCTTATTGGAACACCTCAGCGATCGCTGGACGAGATTCTTGGCAACAGGAATTCATAATAGTCTTGCGTGCCCAATTAGGCCGAAAAATAATTCCGATAGAGAAATTAAAGCTTATCTATTTGGAATTGCATATAACTGAGATACTCTGTCAGGGGAGACTACTTAATGTCTGCAGATGATTATTTCGAAAAAGGCAATGAATACTACGAACAAGAGCAATATGAGGAAGCTATCAAGGAATATAGGAAAGCACTGAAAGCTGATCCAACATTCTATGCGGCATGGGTTGGGCTGGGACTAGTTTACGGCGAGTTGGAGGAATATGAAAAAGCTATCGAGTGCTTTGAAAAAGGCATAGAGATAAATCCCGATGAATCAATGGCATGGTTTGGTTTAGGGACAGCTTTCGGAGAGCTGAAAGAGTACAAGAAAGCTATCGAAAGTTTCGATAAAGTTCTGGAAATTAACCCTGAAGATGCTAATGCTTGGTCATTGATGGGTCTAGCCCATAAAAGCCTTGAGAACTACGAGAAAGCGATTGAATGTTACCAAAACGCTGTGAAGCTCAATCCAGATGATGCCGAAACACTATTTGAGTTAGGGCTGACATATGGAATATTGGGGGATCATAAGAATGCGGTCAATTACTACCGAAGAGTATTGAAGACTGATACAGTAGACTCTAGTGTATGGCATAATCTGGGATGGAACTATAGAAGACTTGGTGAGCACAAAAAGGCCAAGGAGTCTTATGAGAAAGCCTTAGATATCGATCCTAAGAACGCCGATGGGTGGTACGAACTTGGATTGGTCTACAGATCCCTTGGTGAGCACAAAAAAGCCATTGACTGCTATGAGAAAACGATTGAGGTGGACCCTAAATATGCTGAGGCATGGGAAAGCATGGGGTTTGGATATATGCTCCTTGGAGAGAAAGAGAAGGCTATTAGCTTTTTTCGAAAAGCTGCGAAAATAAATCCCGATAATGCGAACATATGGACTACTATAGCGCTTCATTATGCAGAGAAAGGCGAGTACAAGAAAGCGATGGAATACCTTGATAAATCATTAGAAATCGATCCAGATCTTGTAGAAGCATGGAATTTCATGGGGTTAGGTTACGCAGATCTAGGAGATTTGGAAAAAGCTGTTGATTCTTTTCAAAAGGCAATAAAGATCGATCCGAGATTTGGTGATGCCTGGTATAACTTGGGGTGGACTTACGGAAGATTAGGAAACTACACCAAAGCAATTGAGTGTTATAAGAAGTTGCTGGAGATAGATCCAGATCACTCAATTGCTAAGAAAGCATTGGAGGGCGTTTTGAAGAGGCATCCTCAGTATCGTGAGCAAAAAGAGGGGGATCTATCAAAAGCTGAGACAGAAGGAGTTTAGGATAAGATTGTGATTCGTAAGTTTAAAGCGAATTTTGGCCAGATCCTCAATGAGTTAAGAAGAAACGCAAGTGCTGCCGATTATTACATAAAAGCAGCCGGATATAGAGAGGAGACAAGACGAATAGTAAAGACTTCCAGAATGGAATAGCTTTATAATATGCTTTATTATCATTATTTCCATCCTTGAGGAGTTCTTAATTATGGTAGCACCAAAAGATATTCAGCTGACCCCTATTGAACTGGCGTTGCTTTCTGAATGTCCGCGCGAGATGTTGCTCTGGGTACCTTTATCCAATCTAGAACGGTTTGGAATTTTGGGAAAGAAGAGAATAGAATTTACACTGATGGGGACCATTGAAGGGAAGAAAGAAACTCACACTTTTTCGGAAATAATGTATGCAATCTCGGATCAGTTCATCGGACTATTACAGCAAGCCCTAAACGAGAAGAAAGCTAAGAAGATTGTAAAACTATTATATAATAAGACTTGGACTTGCTTTGACAATCTGGAGGATAAGAATGCAAAAGAAATTGATTGCTATTGCACAATTGAGGATAAGAAGAAGGGACCAATTGTAGGAGGGGTCATCAAGAGTATGGCTGGTGATAGCATTATAACCCCATGTGAGGCAGTTCTAATCATGGCATTAGCACGCCCAATCTTACCGATAGAGGACGATAAGATCGGAAGGAGATATACAGCAGGAGGAGAACTCTATGCAAGCATTCTAACAAAATTCCTCGAGTTCTTGCCTGGAGACTGGATCGACAAACGGGCGATCAGTTTTGAGAATGCAATAAATCGTATTGTTGAGTGGCTCTGCGTTCGAGGTCTTCTTGATGATGATTCCTCAGAACCGACAAGAAAGGGCTTAGAGATTAGGAGCAATATCGTGAAAAGACTAAAAGATGTAATCAGTTCGGGTGATACACAGGCAATTGATTATTACAGGCCTTGGCTTTTGGCCGCAGGCCTTGAATCGCCCAAGGTCATGCGTGAAAGGGTGCCAATAGACTGGTTCATGCTTGCATTTGCAACCTTACACATGGAATTCTGCTCTACAAATCAAGATGGAGAGTGGTATATAATTCAGAGAAACCTCGGAAGTGGATCAGGCCAGCCCCCATACATGAACAGGTTGTATGGGGTCCAAAATCGGAAAAAGTGCCTTAAATTGATAAAGCCACTGGATGACGAAACAGAAGAGACAGTATATGAAAAAATGGGAATCAGAATTAGATAGGTCTTATCTCTGTTGTTTGAGCCTCCATAAGCTCTCTGCAAGTGTTTTTATATATGCTCCATTCTCGAGTTTGCTAAACCATCCGACCGGAATATCCTGAAGACCATGATATGCACCAGCAATGGCCCCTGTCATTGCTCCAATTGTGTCTGCATCACCCCCCAAACTGACAGCATAAGTCACGGCTGACTTGAAACTGTTGAGATGAGATAAGAAAGAGTAGATTGCAGTAGGAACCGAATTGAATGCTTCAATTCCGTTTCCAAGTTCTTTTATAACGCCCTTCTTATGGGGAGTTCTACTCAGTAGGTTTTGAATTCCTTCGAGCTTCTGTTGATAAATCGGATCTATAATCAGTTCTTTGAGTTTATTTAGAACGCTTAGCCGATCCAAAGATGGGGGAGCTTTCTCTAAGGCCAGAGCGACGGCAAAGGCTTGCAGAGCAGCCCCTTCTTTTCCTAGTTCGTGAGAGTGCGTAATCTGACTAGAAGAGTACGCTACTGATCTCATTCGCCTAAAATCTTTATGATACAGAAGTCCAATGGGGGCGATTCTCATGGAAGCTCCATTCCCGAATGAACCGCTTCCCCCAAATAGACTCATGCTTGCCTTGTTCCACTTTTCTCCAGATATTATTAGATTGAAAACGCGTGGCGGACCGAAACCATACCCTCTCGTCGGATCAAAATTCCTTATAAAAGTCTGGGCCATATGTTCGCCATCGAATCCTCTCTTTTCTATCAGGGATTCGGCTATTCCTATCATCATTTCTGTGTCGTCTGTGTATCTCCCTTCGAATTCCAAATCTTCCGTTTCTGATATTCCTGAGCCCTCCCTGGGGCGTCCTAGAGCATCTCCTATTGCAGAACCTATCATGCAACCGAGAAACTTTGATCTCAGGATTTCTTCATCCAAATGATTCGCCTCGAAGTCTAGGATAGATCTCCGCAAGCGCAGAATACTTCATGTATAATGCTGTACAATTCATCCAATCCTTCTCCTGTCTTGGCGGAAACCTTGACTATTCGTGAACTTCCTTTAACAGAGGAGATTGCTTTAAGAATGCTGAATATCAGATCCTTTATCAGACCTTCACTCTCAGACTTGATGACCGCTTCAAGGTAACCTGGCTCGCTGATTAATCTGTCGAGATCTTCTCTGACTTTCACATCGGACTTGTTTAAGGCCGTGATTGTGGGGATGCCTAGATGTAGTTCTACTGCATTGGCAAGTAGTTCAGCTACAGCTAATCCTGATGGGTTTGATGCAAAAGTTGCGTCCAATATAAAAATGGCTATAACTCGGCCTAGCTTTTCCAATCTTCTCAATAGCTCAGGGCCGGCTTCATGAAATAGGAAGACTTCCATCTGTCCGGGAATGTCAACAAGAATATGTTCCTGCTCCAGACGGGATATTTCTCCTATTATCTTGTCTGATTTCTCTTTCATAAGCTGAACTGCCCGTATTATGGCTGCATTTGGACCTATTCGTTCTTCTTTCATGATTTCTCCAATTGTGAACATAGTTCTGATGTCAAAATTAGGTTGATACGGGAGATTCTCGCATCCGGGGTCGAAATTGACGTAATCGGCCGCATATCCCGATTCCTCTAGCCACTTACCCAAAGCGTATGCAAGGGACGTTTTTCCCGAGCCTGCTGGACCAATGAATACTGTATAAAGCGCGGGTTGTTTTGATTTCCTCAAAGCTTCACTCTCTGGTCAATTGTGATGTGGAATATATCTGCAAATACAGTAGCTTCTTTCAGAGGGACAATTCTGTTTGTCTTAATCGAAGTAGGCTCCGCATTTTATGCAGAATCTAGCATCTGGAGGATTGCTGGTATTACAGCTTCCACAGGTTTTGCCGCCTTCTCTTATGGGGAAGGGTTCTGGCGGAGGTCGTACGACCCGTCTTCTTGAAGGCCTGACCGGAGGTTTGAATGAATCTGGTTGTATTTGTGTTCCACATTGAAGACAGAATTTTGAGTATGCGTCGTTCATTGTACCACACCTGGGGCATCTTCTACTTGAGTAT
This sequence comes from Candidatus Hodarchaeota archaeon, assembly GCA_048886745.1. GTDB lineage: Archaea > Asgardarchaeota > Odinarchaeia > Odinarchaeales > JBHLKK01 > JBHLKK01. The sequence goes on from JBHLKK010000008.1 coordinate 14,765, forward strand.
TCTCTCAGAAGGCTTTCGGAAGGTCTTTGTTCCCAATGCGCGAACACTCCCCACATGGTAAGTCCTGCTCCAGGAACCAAGAGGAGGACACCAACACCTAGCAGAATGAAGTTCGCTGGAAAAGAGACTCCTAATACTGCTGGAAACATCGATAGCCCAATACAAGCAAAGCCAATCATGACCAAGACAATTCCATAGGGAAGTACTTGTTTTGCGTCCATATCTCTTCACTCTCGAATCAACTATTAGCTTAAGCCTTGAAATATTTAACTATAACTTATATCTATTCATTCATATGATTTTTGATAGGGAGCCAGATCAAACTCTTCTCTCCAAATTGGCACTCTTAACTTGTGCTAAACGGTATGATCAAAGATGAGGCGTAGTGAGAGAATCAAAGTTTGGCCTTCGGATTATTAATCGTATTGGAGAGGGAAATTCTTATTAAATTAATGCTCTTTTACTCATGCAGGGGAATTCAATGGAGGGAAATGTTTCAAATCTTATTGAACGTTATATGTTCCTTATCACTAGCGATAATAAGATGGTCGGTCAGATAGTGGACATAAGTCCTGAAACAGGTATGTTCTCGGCAACCGTAACTATTGACCCGGTCAGTCGAGATAATCTGCCATTGAACATAATTCGAGAAACCATTAAAGATAAAGCTATATTGAATATGGATGAAAACGAGTTTAAAGCTTATAGAGAAAGAATAGTAGATGAAGTTGAGGAGTGGATTGGAAAAGCACTGGAGTACATGGGGCTTGGAGATTACAGGTATAAGTACTCTTACCTCCCGGTCTACGACGGTATACTGATGTTCCTGAAGGATCATTCGATTACATGGGTTCCGGAATCCCATATTCTCGGCGCTCTTTCGAAGGCAGGAATAAAGTCGAAACTGATTCATAATGCCTCGTTGCTAATGTCTTTTCTCTTGCCAGGAGGTAGCATCGCTGGCGTAGCTTACAATTTCTTTAAAGATAGGGTTTGGAAGACACCTCCCACAGATGTTAAGCATCATCTAATCCCATTACTTGATCGGGTAGAATTCGGAACAACAGACATATCTCTCGGCCGTATTAGAGGATTCATTGGAAGAATCAAGAGTGGGCTTGGCAGAGTCAAGGAAGGATTGGGCAGGGTTAAACATGCCATCAAGAGGGACAAAGATGTAGCGGAAGATATCGAGGTCGAACTCGCGGAGCACGCGAGAACCGAAGAAGACGAAGGAATTTTCCATTTTGTTCGATTTGTGGATAAAATAGAGGCGGCAAAGGAAGCTGAAGAACAGGAAAAGGCGGAAAGAGAAGGTGAAATCCATATTCGTGAGAATAAGATCAGAGGGTTTTCTCAGTGGCTAAACTTGAAGTTTAGATTGAGCCCGGTCTACCGCTGTCCATCGAGAGAGAACTTATTGAAATTCGTAAGGAAATTGAAGGAAGCGAATATTGAAGTTCTTGATCTGAATGAAATGGAAGCAGAAGAAGACTCTGAGATCTAAAATTCCCTCATTACAGAGTGGTGCACAGGTGTTTCAATGATAAGAAAGCTCTGTTGGTTTTTCAATTGCAGCCGTTTCTTCAGATTAATAACGATATTCTTTGGCTCAATAGCGCTGTATTTCATCTTCTCTTTTTTTGTAAGTCCATTTGTATCTCTAAACATATCCACTATGATATGGATGCTTCTGCAATTTGGTCCTAATCTGTCGGTTATAATCAAGAGATCACAGATGAAGAGAGCTGAATGGAAAAACTTTCTATTTGTCAAAAAATTAGCGATGAAGATGGGTTTGAAGAGATTCCTAAAAAAAGAAAGGCAATCTGCTCTGGTAGACCTAGATGAAATAGCAATCTCCGTTTCAGGGAGGATTTATTTTGGCAAAGAGCATTTTAAGATTTTAGGCAGAGCTGCCAAAAGGGCTGCAGCTGCCCATGAACTTGCTCACATGAAACATAAGAAGAGAGTTATCATTATGTTAACTCTTCCAATTGGTATCTACTCTGTAACATTTTTGTTAACGCTTGTTTCAGGTCAATCTGCAATTCTGAATTTGGTTTGGGCATCGGTATTCTTTGCGTTTTTCCCTTTCAGTTTGGAGTATGTATTATGGACCGACGAGTTTAAAGCAGATCAGGAGTCTGCCAAACATACAAATCTGAATTCGATTCTTTCTCTGTTAAGAAATGAAAAACTTCAAAATCACGAATGTTCATACTCAACTCATCCACCAATTTCAGATCGAATAAGAAGACTATTAGAATTGAAAAGTAGGCTGTAGGATTAGTAACCGGCTTTTCAGAAAATTATGCTGGATATAGAATACCTTTCTTGACGAGTTTGTAGATGGCATCAAGAATTTCAAGCTTGTTCTCATTACGCATTGTTGTGGCCATCGATAGAAGTGCCGAGAGGAAGAAGATCTCTGTCTGCTTTGAAAACTCCTCTGAGAATCTTACCATGGATCTTTCCAGGTCAGAAAGTTTTACATTTTTGGCCTTTTTGGTTGAGATTTTGTGTGGTGAGATAAGTGAAAGCTCGAAGACATCCTCAACCAAAAGATTCGCATTTTCGAAGTGATCTAGCTTTGCTGTCCAGTTCCTAAGATGCTTCTCATATTTTTGCTCAAAAGCACCCGTGAAATAGCTTAAACGATCCCTCAGGCTGCTAGTAGGCCTTTTTGATAGGATCAAAGCGGATTTTACGTATTCGCCCTCGTCTACGAGCATTCTGAAACCTTCATAGGTTAATTCTCGGAGCTTCCCATCAACTTCTCTGGTAAACTCAGCTCCAAATGAGGAAATTGCTTGTAGAAATCCACTCACAAGGGATGAGTCAAGGTCTGTTCCTATAAATGATTGGTCATAGATAGATACACCACTGCTCTTTTCCAAGACTATTATGTGCTGCATGTTCTCGAAGTTGTCAAAAGTCTCTGCTATTCTGCTCAATTCTTCTAGTCTGCGCCTTCTCCGGGGCACCCGTACAAACCGATGAAATGAGAAGACTGAACCTGCAGCTACTGCCGCACCTATTCCCAGAAAAGGTGATACTCCAATTACTCCTGCTATTATGCCTTCCAAGATTGTGAGGATGCGAACAAAAGTCGTACCGCCGGCTGTATAGGCTATGCTCATTATCGGGTTTGTTTCTGTTGAACCGTCATATCTTGCAGAAACTTCGATTCTTGTGGTTCCTGCAGGATATCCTATCAATATGCTTGCCTTTCCGTTTTCGTCTGTTTCATCGCCTTCTACATATTCTATACCATTACATGTGTATGTGAATATTATTTCCTGGTCTGCAATGGCTGTTCCATTCTCATAAGTCAGTGTTGCCTCCACAACAAACAGTTCTCCAGCCATGATTTCTGACGGTAGTTGAGAAAGAGCTAATATAACATTTGCCTTCGGACTAACTACCAGGGAAATGTTGGTCTGACAGTTCTCATAATCTGGGGCACTGCCATTTATGACGATAGTATAAGTTCCAGGGACTATGCCTACATCTTCTATTTGTATGTCTTCGATTTCGTATAGGCCAAATGTCCAATAGCTGAGATTCACATAGTTACCCCAATTCCAGGTGCCATTTACTATTGTGAGAGTTACAGCTCCATTGCTTACATACTTGAGATGATAATCATCCATAAAGAAGACAGATATATCAAAGTCTCCGCCTTCGTAAACAGAAATCCCTCCACCTTCAACTATTAGGCTGGATGGTATAGGTTCAACGTGAACAAGAACCCACAACTCAGCTGGATTATATTTTTCTTTCCATACGGTCATAGTTAGATTATAATCCCCAACATGTACACCATAGGTATCAAGCTGAGCGTAGTAGGCTCCCCTATACGAGATATTTCCCCCACTCGATTCATATAGGTCATACCATGGTAGTTGCCCCTTACCGGGGACTGCAGTACCGTTAAGGTAGTATAATGAGGCTCGACCACTTGCGCCAATTATTCCAGCCCCTGTCCCTTGGGCTCTGTAGAAAATTCCGATTCCTCTATCGGTGCTATTAACATACGGACTAAAGGCACCATACGTTTCCCAATATCCGGATAGATTGAATGCCCCATAGAATACTGTTGCATTTGTTGGAACTCCGGTGACAGTGAAATTCACGTAAACTTCACCAGGCTCAAAGGATGTCTTGAATAGGATTACTCTCACAGTATGAGTTCCTGGTCCTACTCCTGTTGTTGGAAGTTCAATCGTATAGTTTCCTGAGCCTTCGTCTATAAAACTGGGTGATCCGCCTTCCCATGGTGCATGGGTATCGTTATTTACACCAACAACTTGATGCAGACCTGGCACTCCCTCCGACGGCACTAAATCGGTCCGATTATATTGCACATTAAATATCACAGGTGTTGCAGCTTCAATGGTGGATGGTGGTGTTGAGGTTACATTTGTCCAAGTTGGAATATGACCAAAGATATGCAGATGTCCGAATAAATCGTAGTCTGAAAGACCAAAGCCTGAATTTGGCCCAGCCTTTCCTACGGCAAGCTCTGTCCAGTTATCTTGATCTGGGTCGCCCACGCAAATATAGTTGAAGGCTCCGGCCTGAGCACCAATCCACTTGATACCAGTATCTTCTTCTTCAAGTCCGCCAAGAGACCTGTCCCACTGAAATATTCTGAGATATCCCAGCAGCGTGGTGGCTATGAGTTCATTGCGTGTGTCATTATCTGAATCGGTGATCTTTAAACCCCAGACCAGCGAACCTTTCTGAATCGATACGGATTCAGAGATGGAATAAGAATCATTGGCAGCAGACAAGATGTAAATTGTCCCATCTGCCTCTCCAATTGCTAACTCGTTATCTCCATCATCGTCAACATCGCCGCACGCCAATCCATATCCTTTTCCTTCCGGTGTTTGAGAAGTCCATTCTTGATCATATGTGGATGAATTAATGATGACCGTACCCCCGACTCCCAGGTATTCTAAATGAGCTATGATCTCAGTCTCATTATCGTTATCTGGATCACCTGTTATGAGAGAATAGCATACATAGTTGGCATACCATTTTGCTTCAACCTCACTACGACTCGCTGATTGTGAATGATTCCAGGAACCAGGATAGTCCCGAAAAGTTGTTGCCTTCCAGACAAAAATCTTTCCATAATGAGAGGTAATGTTATCTGCATAATTCGCTTTTCTACCGACAGCCGCGATTATTTCATTGTTTGAGTCGTCATCTATGTCTTCCACAATCAAACTCGATACTATCAATTCACCGACATTGGCCAACTCTATGGTTCGATCGTATACGCAACTTGTCCCTGTCCAATTTAGGACGGTAATATAGTTGACTGTACCGACCAGAATCTCTATGGAAGACGTGTTGGTATCTATGTCACCTACTGCTATTGAGAATATTTCATCCATACCAACCACATCAGGATTCAGTAAGGCAACGCTATCATTCCAAATCGGGCCATATACATTATTGCTCCCATTCCAAATATACAGAATACCTTCATCGGATCCAAATAAAATCTCTGGAGCTCCGCCATCACCTAAGTCCGTTATGACTACTGGAAAACCAGCCTGGTGAAGGGAAGAGCTGTATGACAAAGTCAAATTTAGCTCTGGGTGCTGGGGAATATACAGATCTGACCATTCTTGGGGAGGGGACTGTGCCCCAGATTCCCAGAAAACTATAGCTTGGCTGAGTATGACAACTGTTGAAAGAAGGAACACAAACAATATTTTTTTGTTTGGACTCTTCAATGTAGAAATCCTCTCAATGATCCCTTTACGCAATTGGGAATTCTTCAATTTCTTTTATTGTATGTATATATTTTCGGTACCAAAATTATAAATATCTATCTTTTTTAGTGGACTGGTTGGATTACGGAATTTTGTCGGGCTTTCAGACTCAAAGAAGCTAAAACGGAAAGCATGAGATTTATTATAAGGACAAGATGATTAATAGGCAGAGCAAAACATCTTTGACTCAAAGGCGTGGAGGAGCTCCTGTTATGAGCTTGGAAGAGTATTGGAAGAAAAGGGATTTCAAAAAAACAAAAGAGCCAAAAGGAAAATTGCAGAGCAGTAACGGACGTATTTATGTTATACAGAAGCACGATGCTACCCGCCTTCACTATGACTTGAGGCTTCAAAGAGAAGGTGTTCTGAAGAGCTGGGCTATTCCAAAAGAACCTCCAACGGAAAAAGGAATCAAGAGGCTTGCAATAGAAACGGAGGACCATCCAATTGACTATGCAGACTTCCAAGGATTGATAGCTGAGGGTGAATATGGCGCTGGAACCGTTGAGACTTGGGACAAAGGAGAATACCATCCTGAAAAATGGGAAGAGAGCGAAATCATCATCAACATAGACGGGAAGAAACTCAAAGGACGATACTGTCTAATTAGATTCAAGAAGGAAGAAAAATCTTGGTTGTTCTTTAAGTGTAGGTAAATACTCCTTAAAACAACTAAAATCATGAAAGGGGAATCCCTGTGAGGAAAGATAAGAAAAACAAGAAAAACATAGCCATGCTGGGATTACTAACAGGCACTGTAATTACCGAAATATGGAACAGTATCCCCAAAAAGCCGAAAATACACGTAGGCGGCGTAAGAATACACCATTATCCGGTAGGATTGCTTATGATGATTGCTGGAGCGATATTGTCTAAAATCAATCTGGATGAGCGCACTGAAGATACTGGGATATTTCTATCTTACTTAGGTATCCCAGTTTTTGTTGATGATATAGATGATTTTGTAAGGGTTGTCAAGAGGTTCTTTGACTCTCGATAGGTCCTTGTTTACTATCTTATTCTTTCAGTTATGACAGCAGGACATATTCTTTCTATTCCCTCAATGTTCTCCAGATCTTTGTGAATCCTAGATAATTCCCCTGCAGACTTGGCCCAGATTTCAATCATTATCGTATGATCTCCACTTGATAGAAAGATAGACCTAACCTGCCTCTTTTTCTTGAGTTTATCAATGGCTTTCCAAAGATGCTCTGGAGCAACATCAATGCCGGTGAGAGAAGCTAGATATCCGATCTTCTTTTGATTTACAACAGCTCTATAACCAAATATCGCGCCATCATTCTCTAGTTTGGTTATTCTTTTGCGGACGGCAGCTTCGCTAATTTGAAGTTTTCTGGCGATTTTTGATCTGGAGATCCTCGCATTCTCCAACAGTGTGTCTACAATTACTTTATCTCGATCATCCATGGTACTAATTTCGAACCAAACATTTAAAAATCTTTCGCTCTAAATGTAATTATTCGAACTAAGTGAATGAATAGGGTGATGTAGAATGTCAGGGAAGACTGAAACGATAAGGAATCTGGTTAAGGCATTCATTGGAGAGAGTCAAGCAAGGAACAGATATACAGTATATGCTGAAGTGGCTGATTCGGAAGGATTCGAACAGGTTGCAGAGAGATTTCTAAAAACCGCAAAACATGAAAAGTCTCACGGAAAAGCGTTATTCAGATTAATAGACGGTGTGAAGAAGGAAACCAAAGACGACATAGATGTAATCGAAATCAAGGTGGAAGCCCCATTAGTTCTCGGTGATACAAAGGATAATCTCAAAGCTGCAATCAACGGTGAAAATTACGAAAACACAAGAATGTATCCTGAGTTTGCTGAAGTTGCTGAAAGGGAGGGATTTCCGGAGGTTGCTCGCAGATTCAGAGCAATTGCCAAAGCAGAGAAGCATCACGAAGACCAGTATAAGATTCTCTTGAAAGAAATTGAATAACTAAAGAGTTCAGAATCAAAGGAATTGCTGTTCAGTCAGCAGTGGTAAACAGACATCAGATTGGAAATATGCAAATATCAAAATAATCCAAAAACACGTGTAAGATAAAGTTTAAATAAAATCCAAATGATAGGAGAATGACCAAGCCTCAGGAGAGGAGGTGTGTTTGAAGAATGTCAGAAAGAATGGCTAAGTATCAGTGTATTGTATGTGGCTATATTTATGACCCTGCAAAGGGAGACCCCGATGGAGGAATACCGGCCGGAACTCCTTTTGGGGAGTTGCCGGATGATTGGGTTTGTCCGGAGTGTGGAGCAAGTAAGGAAGAGTTTGAGAAGGTCGAATAATAATGGCAAATCCCGTTCAGGTCAAACCAGGTATTCATTGGGTAGGGGGTATCGACTGGGATCTTAGAAATTTCCACGGCTACACTACTCAACGTGGCAGCACATATAATGCCTATTTGATCTTGGATGAAAAGAAGGTTCTGGTAGATACAGTAAAACACTACCTTTTCGATGAAATGCTATCACGTATTGAGAAACTCATTGACCCATCGACTATAGAATACATTGTTACAAACCATGTAGAAATGGATCATTCCGGGTCTCTTCCCAAGATCTTGGAGCTAGTACCTGAAGCCAAAGTAATTGTATCGCCTCAAGGTGAGAAGGGGGTCCGGCATCATTTCAAAAAAGATTGGGACTTCTGGGTTGTCAAAACTGGAGATTCAATAAGAATCGGAAAAAGAACTCTGCAATTCTTTCTTACTCCCATGGTCCACTGGCCTGACTCAATGGTAACCTATATACCTGAAGAGAAGTTGCTTCTACCAAATGATGCCTTTGGACAACATATTGCATCCTTTGAGCGTTTTGATGATGAGATAGGATGGGACATTCTGCATGAGGAAGCAGCGAAATATTACGGTAATATTGTTCTTCCTTATGGAGACCAAGTGAAAGCCGCCCTAGATGCTCTTTCCACCTTAGATATAGAAATGGTTGCCCCAAGTCATGGCGTAATTTGGAGATCTCACTTGAATAAGATAATTGAGTCTTATATGAAATGGGCAACATTTGAGAGCGAGAAGAGAGCACTGATTGTCTACGATACGATGTGGGGATCAACGGAAAAAATGGCATATGCTTTGCGAGAAGGATTGGAGGAGTCAGGGGTTCCGGTAGTGGTGAGGTGTTTGAAGACTACCGATATGTCCGATGTCATAACCGATCTACTTCATTCCAAAGCTATCCTAATTGGATCGCCCACACTGAACAATGGAATATTCCCCCGGGTTAGCGCTTTCTTGACCTATATTAGGGGATTGAAGCCACGAAAGCGTATCGGTTTTGCTTTCGGGTCCTATGGTTGGGGTGGAAAGGTAGTTGAGGAGATCGAAGAAATCCTCAGAGGATTAGGCTGGGAGTTGCCGGTAGAAGGTGCAAAGGTTAGGTATGTACCTGATGGGAAAGACCTTGATAAACTAAAAGAACTGGGACGCAACCTTGGAGAGACTATAAAAAAATGAGAAATAAAAGGAGGATGAATGAATGACCAAAACTGCAGTAAGGCAAATCTACAGATGCAATATTTGCGGAAATATCGTTGAGGTATTACATTCTGGAATAGGAACGCTTGTTTGTTGCGGGCAGCCAATGGAACTACTTGTAGCACAGACTGAAGAAAAAGGGTACGAAAAGCATGTTCCGGTAATTGAAAAATCTGGAGATGTCATTAAGGTTAAGGTTGGAAGTGTACCACATCCGATGGAAGAAAAGCACTACATAGAGTTCATAGAGCTTATTTTGGATGGGGATGTACATCGAGTCTGGCTAAAGCCTGGAGAAAAACCAGAGGCTGAGTTCAAAGCAGGTAAATACAAAGAGATAATGGCAAGGGAATACTGCAATATACATGGGCTTTGGAAAAAATAAAAATGGCCTTCAGGGGGCTTTAAAGGCTTCAATCTAGGCTTTTGGTTTTGAAAGGCCATCTACACTTACCAACTTAGTTCTTGGATTATGCTCAGAACCACAACACGAGAACTTTGAAATCCACTTCTCTTTTTTATGAATTCTCGATTTAGGATTGGAGGATTTTCATTCTTTGGCCCAAAATAAGAGATTCTAGTATCGATTGATCAAGATAGTCCAAAAAACAAGAAGTGAATCGATTAGATTGAAGAATTATTGCTTTTTGAGTAGCTTTATCGTCTCTTTGCAGAATTTAGGCAAATCTGCGGGAAAACGCGAAGTCACAAAATTCCCATCAACAACAACTGGGGCATCCAAATATGTTGCTCCAGCGTTTTTGAGGTCCGTTGCCACAGAATACCAGCACGTTGCCTTTTTGCCACGCACAATGTCTGCCTCTATTAGCATTTGAGGACCATGACATATTGCTGCAATCACCTTACCCTTTTCATGAGCTTCTTTAACAATTTTAACCAAGCCTTTGTTCAAACGCATCCTATCTGGTGCTTGTCCACCTGGTATTATTACTGCATCATAATCCTCAATTCTCACCTGATCAGGTGAAAGGTTTGACTTCATCGGTACGCCGCGTTTTCCTGTATAGACCTCCTTAGCTTTCGAGCCAACAACATCCACTTCGTAGTCTTCTTCCTGAAACCTGTAATAAGGGTACAGGAATTCAGAATCCTCAAATCCTTCGCCAATTAGGATCAATACTTTCCGCATGAACTTCCCTCCAAAAGATTGGATTTTTTGGTGTTTTTATAAATATTTTGATGACGCACAGCTGCCAGGTTTCGTTATACAGGCAAAAGGAAAAAGATAAAAGAAGTTGTGGTTTGCGCTTTTATTTTTGTTCGATGTTCCCCAAGATTTCTTCAATCTCTGCATAATTCGGTTCTACAAGGGGATCATCTGATATCCATATATAACGAATCTTGCCCTTATTGTCTATAATGAATATGGAGCGTTTAGCGACGGTATAGCCCTCCAGACCTGCAAAGTTTGTGTCGGCTATCCCAAATGCTGTGACCGCTTCCCTACTGTAATCGCTCAGCAAGGGAAAGTTTAAACTGTTAGCTTTGGCGAAGGCCTTATTTGTAAATGGATCATTTACACTTATTCCGACCACTTGGGCATTTAATTCATTTAGCATTGCCATTGAGTCCCTGAATGTACACATCTCCTTGGTACAGACTGCCGTAAAAGCTCCGGGATAAAAAGCAAGTACAACAGTTTTACTGAGAAAATCGCTCAGAGTATGTTGCTTCATATTCGTATCTACCAGTCTGAAATCAGGTGCTTTCTGGTTTATTTCCAATTTGGCCATAAGTTCCTCACCCTTTTTTATTCAAATTGAGAGCGATATATTTTATAAACTCGTTCCTTACTCGCCTAGCTGAACGTGAAAGCAGAAGGACAAAGCTGGTTCAATACACATATCTTGCATTTAGGTCTTCTTGCAAAACATATTCTTCTTCCGTGGAATATTAAGAGGTCTGTGATTCTCATCCATTTGTTTTTGGGAACTATTTCCATCAGATCTCTCTCGATTTTGTCTGGATCTTCATGTTTTGTGAGTCCTAACCGTTTGGCGAGTCTGCGAACATGAGTATCTACTGCTATGCCTTCAACAACGCCATAAGCATTTGATAGTACTATATTCGCTGTCTTCCTAGCAACACCTGGGAGCTCAAGCAGCTCCTCCATCGTCTTTGGGATTTGAGAATTGAACTTCTTGACCAAAAGCTGACAGCTTCCTTTGATGTTTTTGGCTTTGTTTCTGAAGAAACCGGTTGGTCTTATGTCTTCTTCGAGCTCCTTGAGATTTGCGTCTGCATAATCCTCTGCTCTTCTATATTTTTTGAAGAGCCTCTTTGTGACCAGATTTACTCTTTTGTCTGTACATTGCGCCGATAGAATGGTAGCGATAAGAAGTTCCAAGTTATTGGAGTAATCTAGGGCTATTTTGGCGTCTGCGTGCTCTTTCTCCAAAAGCTCGAGTATTCTCATGACTTTGGCTTTGTTTTCCATTCCTTCATGTTTCGACTGTTCTGGAGGTTTCATTTCACGAAGCTCCGTCAATAGATCATTTTGCATAAACAGCCTCGGGGAACCAACTGTGGGCCTTATTCATCAGGTTGACTGATTTCTGGCAGATTGAAACACTGTTCTAAAGCTATTAATAAGAATATAAATATTATAAGCGTGAAATTCGACTAGGTTTTCCCGTACTAGAAGGAGTAGTTCTGGAAAATCTACAGAAAACAGGTTTTGATAAGGGTGTTTTGTGGATGCAGATCGAGATCATAAAATCGAAAGGGCTTGCACACAATAGTTACTTCCTCTCCAATGGCGGAGAGGCCTTGGTAGTGGATCCACGACGGGATTGCTTAGCATATGTCCAACTTGCGAACAGCAAATGTGTCAAGATCAAGTATATACTTGAGACTCATCGAAATGAGGACTACGTGATAGGTTCACTTGAATTACAAAACATTACAGGAGCTGAGATAGCTCACAGCAAGGAGACGCCCTTCAAGTATGGAGAACACAGGATTGGAGACGGTGATGTCTTTGATATTGGAAAACTGAGAATTGAAGTCTTGGGCACCCCTGGGCACACTAACGACAGTGTTTCTTATCTGGTTCTTGAATCCATAAAGAGAAAGGATCCCATAGGGGTATTTACAGGAGATACACTTTTTGCCGGGGATGTAGGGCGGACAGATCTCCTAGGGCTTGATTTTTGGCAAGAGCAATCTGAAAAGCTGTATGAAAGTCTTCATGGTAAGATTCTCCCGTTAGGAGATCATGTCATAGTATATCCAGGCCATGGTGCAGGCAGTATTTGCGGGCGGGATATTAGTGATAGGGAATTTAGCACAATTGGTTACGAGAAGAGGATCAACCCACTACTGCAGTTAAGCAAGGAGGAATTTGTTGATCAAATGACTACACAAGAATTGCTTAGACCTCCTTACTTTAGGAAAATGGAAGAATATAACCTGGAAGGGGTGCGGCTTCTTAGAGAAGCTCCAGTTCCCCAGTCATTAAGCGTTGATGAGTTTGAAGAAGAAACAAAACAACCCCGCTCAGTTGTGATTGATACAAGACAGCCTGAAGGCTTTGCTGGTTCTCATATACCTGCTTCCCTGAATATCTGGCTTGATGGGCTGAGCTACTTCCCTGGCTGGGTAATATCCTACGATGAGAGGATTTTGCTGGTAACGGACCGAAAGGAAGATGTTGAGACTGCAAAGAATTATCTATGGAGGCTCGGTTTCGACAACGTCATAGGCTATCTCTGTCCAAGTATTAAAGAGTGGAGAAATGCTGGAAAGCCCATAGATCATTTGAATACATTGTCAGCCCGTCTGCTGAAGGAGAAACTAGACAATAACGAGATCATTCTAATCGATGTTCGAGAGAGAGATGAGTGGAAGAATGGTTATGTTGATGGGGCCGAGAGGATTTATGTGGGGCACCTGATGGAAAAGGCAGCTGATTTGCCTTATGATAAACCCATTGCAACTACCTGCGGTTGGGGAGGGAGAGGAGGTTTGGGAGCCAGTATCTTGAAGAAACTAGGATTTAAGGAGATCTACAATGTTCTCGGCGGTATGAAAGCGTGGGAAAGCCTAGGCTATTCCTTAAGAAAGGAGTCAAAAACCCGAGATTGAATTCGCGAGTCTCACTGTCGAAGGATTTTGAATTGTCCTCACTTCATATTGTTAAGTAGCGGACCTACATCTATTTCTTCTGCCGGAATTTTCGCGAGTGGTTCATTCTCCAGGTGTATTAAATGGTCTCGGTATGTGGGTTTTCTCTCTTTGTAGAATATACCGATCGGGATTCGTTCTCCCCATTCAAAGCTCCTTTCTAATGCTTTCTGTCTGTCTGTATAATCGTGACCTTCATCCTCAAGTTTGTAGACTCTTTGTCGAAACCAATCATATGTGTTAAGATAGTTAAAGGATACACAAACTTGGAAAACATCAAGATAGCCAAATCCTCTATGTTTGATAGCTTCTACAATCAGTTGTTGAAGATGTTTTGGTTCCCCTACAAATCCACGTGCGACAAAGGTAGCTTGACTGACTAATGCGTTTGCGATGGGATTTAAAGGTGGATTTACAGAGCCAAAAGGCGTAGATTTAGTTCTAAAACCTACCCGACTAGTTGAAGTTGTCTGTCCCGTTGTAAGACCAAGAACCATGTTATCATGGACTATCAGGGTCATGTTTATATTTCGTCGGATTGCATGGCTGAAGTGGTCCCAGCCTTCATCATAGCAGTCTGCGTCTCCGGCAAAGCCAACTACAGTTAAATCTGGATTTGCCAGTTTTATGCCTGATGCTAGGGGCAATACTCTGCCATGAATTCCGTGGAAGCCGTTTACATTTACATAGTTAACCATCTTTCCATGACATCCTATGCCCGATACTATAGCTACTTCTTCTCTTTCTAGTCCCAACTCCACCAAGGCTCTCTTAAAAGCGATCAGGATTCCGAAATTTCCACAGCCTAGACACCAGGTATTCTCCTTGTGAGTTTCAAGATCTTTAACCGTAATAGTCATTTTAGAACCTCCCTAATCTTTTGGGTTAAATATTCTGGGTCGAATGGCCGTCCGTCGTACTTCAAGATTTTGTGATCTACATCTCTGAGGAGGTATTCTCTGATGAGGGTCGATAGCTGAGAAGTCTTGTTATTTTCCACTACGATTGTTATCCTGGCTTGATTAAGGATTTCTTCAACCTTTTTGACTGGAAAAGGTAATACGTAGAGAATTTGAAGGAAGTTTAGTTTGAGATTTTCTTTGGCCAGAAGTTTTAAAGCTTCTCTTATTGGGCCCTTTGTAGATCCCCAAGATATTATTGTTGCTTCAGAGTCTCTTGGACCATATAGTTTTATTGTATCGACATTCCTATCTGCCAATTCTCTGGCAAGATGAGTCAGCTTCTTCATGCGCTTATCAATCATTTTTGCAGTCAATTCAGCATTCTCTGTTGTAAGTCCATATTCACCATGCTCATCAGCATTAGTTCGAACAATGGCACCTTTTGTCGTTGGAATAGCTCTGGGAGATATCCCAGTCTCTGTTATTTTGTGTCTTTTGTACTCTTCATCACCGTTATATCGACCAGTTATCAGCCCACCCCTTTCGATCTTTACCCTGGTTGTATCAAATGGTTGGACTGACATTTGACTTTCAGAAAGGTACTTATCTGTTAGGAGGATAGCTGGAATCTGATACTTTTCAGCCCAGTTGAATGCTCTCATGGTTTCATAATAACACTCCTCAACATCACCAGGAGCAATGATGACCCTTGGAAACTCACCTTGCGAGGCGTGTATGGCAAACCTCAAATCTGCTTGAGCCGTATAAGTGGGCAGACCAGTGCTCGGTCCGGTCCTCTGGGATAACATAACAACCACAGGCGTCTCTGTCATTCCGGCCATTCCCAGAGCTTCACTCATAAGGCAGAAACCCCCGCCTGAAGTTGCAGTCATGGCTCTGGCACCAGCAAAAGCTGCCCCTGCAATCATGTTCATTGCTGCAATTTCTCCCTCCGGTTGGAGAACAAGCAAGTTATATTCCCGCTCATTAGCCGCCATGAAGTGAAGAACTCCGGTTGAAGGAGTCATAGGATATGCCGCATAAAACCTGCAACCAGCGCTAATTGCACCCAATCCGACGGCTTCATTCCCGGTTAGAAAGATTCTTCCTTTGCCGGCCACTTCTGTTTTTCTGAGTCGATAGCCAAAGTCGTCCTCGAAACCTTTCTTCGCATATTCGTATCCTTTATGTGCTGCTTTTATGTTCGTTTCAGCTATTTTTGGCTTGAATGTATCGCTCAGAACTTCTTCCAGTAGAGCAAGGTCGTAGTCTAAAAGAGCGAAAGCAGCCCCAATGGCAACAGTGTTCCTCATTAGGAGAGGCTCATTCAATTCTTCTTTGACGATACGTTTCAAGGGAATCCCGTATAGCTTGAGATCCTCCCTTCCTAATGTTTCGAGACTTAAATCAGTATCATCTTTGTCGTAGACAATTGCTCCTCCTGAGATTATCTCATCCTTATGCAACATAACGGTCTCAGCGTTCAGCGCAATAAGCAGATCCGTATAATCTGTTTGTGAGTACACTTCTTCGGCTTTTATGTTGAGAACGTAGAAATTGTGCCCACCTCTGATAAGAGACTGATAGTCATTTGCACCAAAGACATAAAGACCGCCTCTAATACAGGCTTTGGCCAAAAGATACCCGGAACGAGTAATTCCCGCACCGGCTTCTCCTCCAATCAAAATCGAGATATCGTTAACCTTCATGTGTTGACCACCACATCAAATGCGTAACTATCGCTATAAAAAATATACGCAAGGTATTGTAGGTTCGATGCGCATAATCTCTAGCTAAGATTTATATGGAATCTTTACCAGAAACAGGTCAATTGGGGAGACAGAAGATGGGCTGTTGGAAGTGGTTTGGTGGGGTTCTGAAAGAGGCTGGAATTGAAGTCAGCGAAGATAATGAGGAAAAAGTTGAAGACATTATCCACAAGTTCATTGGTGAGCAATCTGCCTATGGTCGTTGCTCGGCAGACTGGAGAAAAGCTCGAAAGGAAATCAAGGCTGACGACCAGATGAGAAATGAACTGATCGAAAAGCTTAGATCTTTGGCATAATAGATGGTGTGGCACTTATGCCCTTTTCTCTTCCTATTTAGGATCCAAAAAGCTGTCGTAGATATTTTTTGTGAGTCTCACGGGTCGTCAAAGGATAGACATCTCTTTCCATATGGAAGAAAAGGGGATCTTCACTTATTATTCTCGATAGTTCCTCATCTGAGGTCACGTGTACAATTAGTAGATTTCCTTGGTGGCCCACCAGGTGATATGATACCTCGATCTTCCCTTTCTTCTCCAAATCATCTAAATATTTGAACTGAGCTGGCAATAGTGTGGCTAGTGTCTCTGTGGGTACATCTTTCCTGATCTTTTGAATGATAAGGAATTTCATCTTACATCAGACTGTTATTGTAATCTTGATCGATATAAAACCATTGTCAAGGAATTCTTTGAGTCCAAGGAAATCCGAAGGGTGTTAATCTTTATATGGGTCTTGATTTACAGGAATTCAAGGTTTGTCTAGATAGATTTGCCTGAAAAATGGAAAGGTGTCAAGGATGAAGCATGCCATTGTTGTCAATGAAAAAGACAATGTTGCCACCCTGATTGCAGATGTTTCAGAGGGAGAAGATGTTTTTGTCAAAATTGGCAAGCGAGAGGAACTAGTAAAAGTGGTTCAAGATATTAAGTTTGGCCACAAATTTGCAATCAGACCAGTGGCCGCTAGAGAAAACATAATCAAGTATGGAGAGATCATTGGAAGAGCAATAGCTCCCATTCGAGTTGGAGAACACGCCCACATTCATAATGTTGAAAGCCTTAGGGGAAGAGGAGATCTAGAGGAGGGTTAATCAAGGTGACAGAATTCTTGGGGTATAGAAGACAGGATGGCAGAGTAGGTATCAGAAATCATGTCGGAATCATCCCCTCGGTCGTTTGTGCCAATACTGTGGTTGAGAGGATCCAGCAAAATGTGGAGGGCACAGTTTCAATACTACATACAGAGGGGTGTACGCAAGTCGGGGAGGACTATGAACAGACTGTAAGAACGTTGGTAGGTTTGGCAACACATCCGAACCTGGCTAGTGTCCTAATAGTAGGATGGGGTTGTGAAAACATACTGGCAAAAGACCTTGCTAAGCAAATAGAAGAACTAAAAAAACCGGTCGATTGGCTAGTTGTTCAAGAATCTGGGGGATTCCTTAAAGCCATAGAGAAAGGGAGCGCAATTGCTCAGAAAATGGTTTTCGATGTTTCCAAATTAAGGAGAGAACCTGTGGATATTAGTGAATTATTAGTTGCCCTGGAATGTGGAGGAAGTGATACAACATCCGGCATTGCATCGAATCCCGCCGTAGGAGTTATGTCTGATTTGATAGTAAGAGAGGGAGGATCCGTTATACTATCTGAGACCCCCGAGATGATTGGGGCCGAACATATTTTGGCTCGGAGATCCGTGAATGAGAAGGTAGGAAAAGACCTAATTCACATAGTCAAGAGGTTCGAGGAAAACGCCAAGAAGATGGGTGTAGACATAAGGGGGGGTCAACCAACACCGGGAAATATAGCTGGAGGTCTCACTTCCATTGAGGAGAAGTCATTGGGGGCAATACAGAAGGGAGGCAGTTCACCGGTACAGGAAGTTCTGGAATATGCATATCGGCCAGCAAAAAAAGGATTAATCGTAATGGACACTCCTGGACGAGATCCTGAATCTGTAACGGGTATGCTTGCAGCAGGAGCACAAATGGTTGTGTGTACAACAGGAATTGGTATTCCAACGGGAACTCCATTAACTCCAACTATCAAGCTCACGGGAAACCCAAAGACGCAGAAGATGAGCGAAGAAATCATGGATGTGGACGCTTCCGCAATTATTGATGGAAAGAAAACAATTGAAGATGTGGGTAAAGAATTGTTTGAAGAAGTACTCGCCGTTGCTTCTGGAAGAATAACCAAGGCAGAGATTCTAGGAATTGGCGAAATAGCCATATTTAGGATTGGGCCAACTCTTTGATTCTTCTAATTCTTTTTGACATGTAGTTATCATTCTGCGAATAATCGGCATCAGTCGTTCAGACTTAAATAATAAAATGTGACTGTTATCTAAGCAGAGATATCTGTAATTTGGGGGAAGAGACTGCATTGCTTGGAGATCTTTTTGATGTTGTGATTATTGGGGGTGGACCTGCAGGTCTGAGCGCTGCAATTTACACCTCAAGGATGGGCATGAAGACACTAATTCTGGAGACTTTGATGGTCGGAGGAAGAGCCGTCTATGCTACATTGATTGAGAATTTTCCAGGATTTCCCGATGGAATTAATGGTATTGAACTAACAAAAAGGATGGTCGAACAGGCAAAGAAATTTGGCACCGAGATAAGATCCCCAGAGGAAGTTATCGACCTAGCTCTTGATGATAGGGTAAAGACAACCATAACGAGGTCGGGAAGATACGAATCCATTGGGATAATAATCGCCACTGGAACTCAGAGTAAGAAACTCATGGTGGAAGGTGAGACCGAGTTGCTTGGTTTAGGGGTCTCTTATTGTGCTGTCTGCGATGGTCCATTATTCAAAAACAGAGAAGTTGCAGTAGTAGGTTCCGGACAGGAAGCCTTCGAAGATGCTATATATCTGTCCAATTTTTCAAAAAAAGTCAAGGTAATAACACACGAAGACGAGATTGAAGCCGAAAGATCTTTGGTTGATAAATTCAAGGAAAAAGAAAATGGTGAGATCCTCGCGGCGAAGATCAAATCAATAAATGGACGAGAGTTTGTCAAGTCGGTCACGGTTTTGGATCCTGACAAGAATGCAGAGATTGAATTGCCGATTGACGGGGTTTTTATCGCTGTTGGTGGTGTTCCCATGACATCGCTTGTCAGGAAAGCAGGAATCATCGTTGACGAAAGAGGTTGTATAGAAGTCGATAGAAAGCAAAATACGAATGTTGATGGTGTCTTTGCAGCTGGAGACTGCACCTGTGGTGGGATGCAGATAGTTACTGCCGTGGGAGAAGGAGCAAGAGCAGCGATGCAGATGTACAAGTATGCAAAGAGAAATAAGAGATGATATTTTAAAGGGAGGAAGCATTCTTATTATCTTTGAGGGGCAACCTGTTCTCCATGATGATTTGGGTGAGGAAATGCGATGAATATATTAGAAATTAATGATCTCGGAGTCAAGGTTGAAAACAAAGTCATTCTTGAAGGAGTCAACCTGGGTCTGAGAAGTGGAGAAAGCTATGTCATGTTTGGACCAAATGGCTCAGGGAAAACATCACTAATTAGTGCGATAATGGGTGTTCCACGATATCAAGTAATATCGGGTAAAATTCTTTTCGAAGGAAAGGATATTACTGGAAAAAGCGTTGATGAACGTTCACGACTAGGTATATCTATGGGATTCCAACACCCTCCGGAAATCACAGGTATTAAACTGTCAGATTTGTTGAAGCTTTGTCTAGATGGTGGTACAAGAAGAGAATTTAACGATGATGAGAAAAGACTATTAGAGGTCTTTCAACTCACAAACTTCCTGCACAGGGATACTAACGTGGGTTTCTCTGGAGGAGAAAGGAAAAGGGCTGAAGTCCTTCAAATGATATTCTTGAGGCCAAAGCTCCTCCTTCTTGACGAGCCAGATTCCGGAGTTGATGTTGAGAGCTTGATTCTGATCGGAAATGAGATTCAGCGTTACCTTGAGAGCACTGGGAGTTCAGCCTTAATCATTACTCATAAAGGAGAGATCTTAGATTTCATAAAAGCTAGATACGCTTGTGTTTTGTTTGATGGCAAAATCCATTGCTATCAAGATCCTAAAGCCACATACGAGAAGATAAAGAGATGTGGCTACAGGGAATGCATAGACTGTCAAGCAAGAGTTGTTGAGGGATGGGGGCTTGGCGAAGGAGACTGCACTGACTAGGGTACCTCACAAAATACTCGAGGAAGCCCATAGATCAGGTATTGATCTGAACAAGAAGAACCAATCTGGCGCTTTGTTACATGTAGATCAGAGCACAATTTACTCGAAAGTCAATAAACATTTTGAAGGCAAGATTGAACTGATGGACACAAAAGAAGCCCTCAAGAAGCATTCTTGGCTGGATGACTATAGGTGGCAACTGGTAGATAAAGACAAAGATCAGTTCACCAGAAAGGTCGATGAGGAATTTAGTGGCGGCTATTTTATGAGAATTCTTCCAGACGCCGAAGTCACATTTCCCCTTCAATCGTGCTTGATGATTACAAAGAAAAGCTTGGAGCAGAAAGTGCATAATATAATTATCGCCGAAAAGGGGTCAAAGGCCCACATTATAAGTAGTTGCGTTCAGCAATTTGAGGTTGGCAAGGCATCTCACCTCGGGATATCAGAATTCTTTGTAAGGAAGGGAGCAAGCCTTAATTTCACAATGATTCATAGTTGGGGTGCCAAGACCATGGTAAGACCCAGAAGTGCAGCCTTAGTAGAAGATAAGGGAACGTTTGTGTCAAACTATATTTGCATAAGACCGGTAAGAGATGTTCAGATGTTCCCTGTAGCCTTTTGCAGTGGTGAATATTCGAGAGCAAGTTTCAATAGCATTTTATACGGTCATGAAGGTTCACTCATTGATGTTGGGTCAAAAGCAGTTCTGAATGGTGGAGACAGCAA
This sequence comes from Candidatus Hodarchaeota archaeon, assembly GCA_048886745.1. Lineage (GTDB taxonomy): Archaea > Asgardarchaeota > Odinarchaeia > Odinarchaeales > JBHLKK01 > JBHLKK01. The sequence goes on from JBHLKK010000008.1 coordinate 35,790, forward strand.
AGCGGAAATGATGACTCGGGCTATTGCAAGAAAGGGTGCACGGATAATTGCTAGAGGCTTGATAGAAGGAAACAACTCGGAATGCAAAGGCCATCTTGAATGTAGAGGACTCATACTTGATGAGGAATCCTTTATTCAATCTGTACCTGAACTCATAGCAAGAAAACAAGGTGCTGAGATATCTCACGAAGCAGCTGTTGGTAAAATCTCAGAAAAGGAAATCGTATATCTTATGACGAGGAGATTAACGAGAGATCAGGCTGTTTCCGCTATTATCCGGGGATTTATGGATGTGGGTATCATGGGGCTTCCCAAATCACTAAGCAAAGAAGTCAATCAGATCGTAGACCTGGTTGCAGAAGCGGAGTAATTGCTGCAGGTGAGTTTTTCAATCTGCTGAGAACAAGACCTGGATTTAAACAATATGAGCATCAGCAATAAGCATGTCAGATTGGACTTATTGTTAGTTCTGGGAGTGAAAAACCCGGCAAAAAAGAATGCATTTTAGGCTCTGAGTTTTTGGAGCAGTAAGGCAAAGTTCTTCCCCAGATTTCTAAAAGTAGTTATTCCTTCCTCATCTTTCATTACGTCACCGGGAGCTCTTCCGATACCCAAATTCCAGTAGCTTGATCCGACCACAAACATTTGGTTAATGAGAAAGAAGTAATTTATGCTTGAAAAAACATGAGCCGCTCCTCCTCGCCTTACAGCAACAACTGCTGCTCCAACTTTATGTTTCAGGAGGTCACCGTTGACTTTGCTAACATAACCGGCCCTTTCGATTAACGCTTTCATTCTTGTGGACACATCTGCAAAATAGGTTGGAGAACCCAGAATTATGCCATCTGCTTGAAGCATTTTTTCTATGTATTCGTTCATCTTATCAGCGGTAACTGCACATTTCTGATCTTTGTTTTTGGCACATCGATAGCACGAAATGCATCCCTGGATTTTGTCCATGCCTATCCAAGTGTATTCGCACTCAATCCCCTCAGCCTCTAATTCATCCATTACGATTCTCAAGCATTGATAAGTATTGCCCTCTTTCCTGGGGCTTCCATTGAATACGGCAACCTTCATGCTCTTCATCTCCCAATTCCGTTTTTGATCTGGGTGTTGAATACCTTATTTAAACATTCCATCTAAGGAGATATGGATAATTGTGATCTTATTGGTGTTGAGCTTCCCTTTGTAGTTGTATGAAGGAGTAATCATTCCAGAAAGGTTTACCTGCGACCATCCTATAGGGTTATGTCAATAATCTTTTTTCGCCCTCTATTTTCCTGATGTCCGTTATATCTTGAGATACCTCTAGACAACCCAGATATTCTCCATCTTTATTGTGAACTGCATAGTAGCGGATAAAGATGTATCTCTCATTCAGCTGTATCCAGAATTCTGCTGAGCTCCTGCTCCCTTTCTTAAAATCATCCAAAATCTGATTGACTACGTGAACGCTCTTAGGCGGATGACAGTTCTGAACGCTACGACCGATAACTGCCTTTGTCCGTGGAAAGATCCTCTCCTTTGACTGGCTGAAATACCTCACTTTATCATCTTTATCTACGAAGGTAATATCTATGGGCAGAGTATTCAGGATGCTTTCAAGCTCAATTTTGGAGAGGCCTCCGGTCTCAAACGCTATTACATCTCTGCCTACGCTAAGATCCTTAATAGTTTCAATTTCCTTACCGATAGCTTCTTGAGGTGTGAAGTAGCAGTATCCTAAATCGTTCATTGATGTCTTTATTTCGTCCCATTCTCCAGGAGATATGAGCCTCAGTGAAGTTGGAAATAGTATGTTTTCTTCTTTGTAGAAGTGCGCGGGAATATGTTGAGCCAGTGTTTCCAGACTCAAAAGGATCTTAGTTCTCAACTCTTCGAAATCAATGTCTTCTTTTTCTTTTAGTATTTTACTTGCAGTTTTTATGTGCTCTCTCTGTTCGTTATGTTCTGCCCACATAATAGCTGGGGGCTGTGTTATACCATGCTTTTCCAGATAAGGAAACAGAGAGTTTTCTTCTCTGACCTTATGTTTTTCATATTCTATAAGATGAGCCGTCAATTCTCCGATCTTTTCAAATTCCATTTCAGAAGATTCTTTGGCTCTTTTGATTCTAGGCAAAAGGAGTACGATTTCCTCAACAACACCTTTTACGTATTTGTGCTCAGCCAATAATATATATATCGGATGACCTCGTGGAACCACCATTTCTTGCTTCTCAAGCGATTCCCTAAAAACTGCGAGATGGACATCGCAGAGTTTTCGAATATCTTCCGCTGGAACACCTTCCCTTATGAGTTCTTCTTCAACTTTGGATATGTCTGAAGGGCCTGTTTCTTCTAGGATGTCCGTAAATTTCTTTTTGGCTTCTTCTATGCCGACTCCTGCGTGTAAATCTTTGATAAGCTCTTTTAGCATCTTCTTTTTGTACTCAGAAATTTCACCCATTCTCTGTTCCCCCTATGGTCCATTTACAATGGTTTCCATATATAACGATCACCAACGATTTCTCTATTATAACGCTGTTATATATAAGGGTTTTGCTGAAGCAATATGGATGTTCCGATGGTCTGGAATTATCTCACACCAAAACAGGAATAAAAGTAGTTATCCGGATAAAAAAAATTAGGTGTTGGAAGTTCTAAAACCTTTTTCCTAATCAAGACCTCTCCATCGACCAAGAACTGCTCTGCTCATCTCTCTTTCCTGCGCTATTCTGGCGAGTATTGATCTGTTTTATGATCTACTTTTCAAGCCAGCCTGTGAAAGTGTCATGATGGTCTTCTTCATCGGCCAGGATGCCTTGGAATAGTGTCATTGTTGTTTCGTCGCCTTCTTTTCTTGCAAGAGCAATTATGTTTCTGTAAAGCTTAATAGCATCCTCTTCGTTTTTTATGTCTGTTTTAATCATTTCTTCAAAGCTCTCACCGACAAATATGGGAGCAGGTTTTGTGGTCGGTGTTCCCCCAAGATAGGCCAGTCTCTCAGCAATTGCTTCTGCATGTTTCATCTCTGCAATTGCAATGGTCCTTAGCTCATCCTTCACCACGAATAGCTTCACTCCTTTCCAAAGAACATGTTGCCACATGTACTGTATTGATACCGAAAGCTCTCTTCCTATTGCGTCATTCAACATATCCATCAATTCTTTCGATGCCATAATCTCACCTCACGGATTACAGATCCTTTCACATCTGATTTAGGGAATCCTTGCTTTCTGTGAAAGGATGATATTCAAAGCCAACTCAATTTTGCTCAATTAGATATAAATATTATGGTATCAAGTAATACGTGATTCTTGGTGAGGTTTTGAAAAAGGTGAAATAAGCTCCTGCTATTATCTAAAAAAGGTGAAGTAGAAATGCAGGAGAGCCAGCTGTATCAGAAGGACGGCAAAACTCGGAGGGATGTTGGGATGATAGTTGGAATATGCGGAAGTCCAAGAAAAAGGGCAACCGAATATGTGCTGAAAGAAGCGCTGAGCATGTTTAGAGAGATGAGCCATAAAACAGAATTCTTCTCAGTTCGGGGAAAGAATATTGGCTTCTGCCGACACTGTGATTATTGTATACAGAATAAAGAATGCGTGCTTAAGGATGATATGTACGGGCTCTACTCTTTGCTTAAGGATTCCAAGGGGATAGTGATTGCCACGCCCGTATATAACGGTGGAGTAAGCGCGCAAACCAAAGCAGTCATGGATCGATGCAGAGCTCTGGTAGCTGCAGATCCCAAATTCTTCAGATACAGAGCTGGTATGGCAATTGCGGTTGGTGGAGACAGAATAGGAGGACAAGAGCTTGCAATACAGCAAATAATTACATTTTATGTCCTCAATGGAGCTATTCCCGTAAGCGGTGGTTTTTTCGGATCAAATATTGGTGCAACTTTTTGGTCGAAAGATACACTGGATGGTGTTAAAGAAGATAAGGAAGGATTCAGGAGCTTAAAAAAGACTGTCAAGAAGTTTTCCAAGTTCTTAGGCAGGTTTAATATTTAGCTATAATAACGGCGATCAAACGCCACCTTGGAGTCAGTAATTATGAAAGAAAATACGGATAAGAAAAAGAAAGTTGCCTGGGGGATTTCGGGAAGCGGAGACTTGCTAACAGAAATAGTTAACACCATAATAGAAATCAACAGAGAGTACGAGTCAATAGCGGAAATAAGACCTTATCTCTCAAAGGCTGCAGATAAGGTAGTTAAAATGTATAAATTAGGAAAGATTCTGAGAGAGAATTTCGACAAAGTCTCTGTTGAGATTGATTCAAACTCGCCATTCTTGGCGGGCCAACTGCAATTAGGGAAATTTGAATTCCTGCTAATTGCTCCTGCAACATCAACCACTGTTGCCAAGATATCTTTGGGAATAGGAGATACGCTGCTTACGAACTCTGCAATCATGGCTCTAAAGACATTTGTTCCTGTTTATATAAAGCCCTCCGATTACATAGAAGGTATAATGGTTACAAAGCTCCCCAAAGGAAAGAATCTGAAGATCAGGGTCAGGAAGGAAGACGTAGAACATGTGGACAGGTTAAGAAAAATGAACGGTGCTTATATACTCGAAAAACCCGAGGAGATTCGTGAGATTTTTAGAAAGCATTTTGGACGATAAGTAAGACTGATATGTTCCTGAAATCGTCGTATCCCTAATATCTGTCTGAAGAATGACGCCAGATAAAGAAGAAATAGTTATAAATGTTAACTCTTAAAATCCATTAATCTAAGATGTTCAATGGTGATTCTGTTGGCTCAGGAAAAGAGGGAAATCTTGGGTTTTTTGAAAGAGCAGATTAAATTGGAGGAAAGGATTGTTAAGATGGCCGAAAAGACAGTAAGCAAGACTGAAAATGTGCTAGTGAGAGAAATGATAAGGGGTATAGCTTTGGATTCGAAAAAGCATGCCAATCTGCTAACTGCGATGATTGGTCTTCTGTTGAGCAAGACTCCATTCTTGAGCGTTGATGAAAGGAAGGATATCGGGGAGAGCATTAAAGAGCATATCAAGCTTGAGCAAAAGGCCATCGAAACCTATACAGAACTGCTGAAAGAAGTATCGAATGAACACATGAGGTTACTTCTTAAGTATCTAATAGCCGACGAGCATAGACATCACGAGCTGTTAACAAGGATAGATAAGGAAAT
>JBHLKK010000009.1:0-39498 GCA_048886745.1 Candidatus Hodarchaeota archaeon
AAACAGCTTTTTCCTCTCTTTCAACTCTCTCCATTTCCTCACCGAGTACGTCAATCTTAACCATATTTTGAAGATGACTAATCACAGATTTGTTTGAATGTTCTTTGAGTTCGGCTACAATCTCCGATTGAGATATTTTTCTTCTTTTCGAGAAGAGGCGTAGAATTTTTATTGGTATTTTTGAGCCAAAAGCAGAAATGAACAGAGTTTCCTGTTCTTTTAGTTCTGTCGGCAGAAGCAGCAAATATGGCCAGAGCTTCATTTTGCGAGAACTCAAGGATATCCCTTCTCTAGCTATTTCCATTGGTAAATAAGCTTATAAATTAGTTTTAAACATTATGTTAAAAAGTACATAGCATAGTAAGAAACTACACTAGATGATTCCTATGACAGAGACTAGTATGATGTACAGATTTACATCATTAAACATGGCACTCATTGCCTTATTTGCTGCAATACAAACAGTATCTGGCATACTGCCTTTCACAATAGCGATAGGTGTATCCGGATTCATATCCATAGGAGTTATGGTGGCCCCACTTTCTGGAATAGTAATCGGCCCAATTTTTGGAGGATTATCTACTTTGACAGGTTCTATAGTTGGAGGGTTGATAAACCCGGCTAGTTGGGTTTTAGGTCCGTTCACCATAATTCCGCCAACAGTAGCAGCAATATGCTGTGGTTTAGTAAAATTTGGCAAAGGATATTTGTGCGGTATATTCATTTGGCCTTCAATTTTGGCTTTTTATTTAAATCCCATTGGCCAGTTGGCCTTCGTATATCCTTGGCTACACATAATTGCTGGGATAGTAGCGTTAACTCCAATCTCAACTCTGGCCTATAAAGCTTTTAAGGGGAATTTTAAGGAGGAAAAACGGATTTTCATATCCGTTGGAGCAGGAATATTCGGACTGTCAGGAGGATTTGTATCTTACTTTATAGCAAGTGAGCTATTGGGTATCATGCCCTGGGGTCTGATTTCAGGAATTCTTGGTGGAGCAATTATCGGCGTTTTAGGAGGACTAATTTTCCGATTTATGGGACCGATAACATTTGGAACTGTTATTTCTGTCTTTATCGGAACACTTGCAGATAACATATTGGGAGGAGCACTGGGTACTTATTACTTCCCTGCAGTGTTCGGAGGGACAACTTCATTCTGGGCATCGATATATAATTTAGTAGCATTCGTTTATCCAGTCGAAAGAGCCGTTGTAGTATTGGTTGTAGCAACTATAGGTGCTGCAGTATATCTAGCAGCCGAAAACCTTGGGGTCGGAACCACCTTGGGAAAACAGGTCAATTCGAAAACTACAGACTGACATGTTTTCTGTGGCGAAATGCATCCAATCAGGGAGTTTTCGCCAAAGAATTTTATTGCGAACCTGGCTAATTGATAATCAGAGGGAGATTCTTGACAGAGCAGTTGAAAGCTAGAGAAGGAGATTTTCTAGAAACCAAAGAGTATTTGATATTTGACGTTAAAGGTTTGATTCATCCTCCAGATCGCGTAATTGCCTATTTGCGATATTATCCAGATTCCAAAGGAGATAGAATTAAAAGAAATCAACGTTTCTCCAAGATCTATCCGATTTCCGATCGTTATGATTTTTTGAGGAAGTTCTTCCCTCAATACCTATTCTATGATTCGTTTAGTAAATTGATGTTACAGGCTATTCCTTTGGATTGCATCAAAAAGCGGTATGATCCTGCTCAGAGACTGAAGGACATTATGAAAAAAGGAGCACAAGATAGCATTGAGAAGGATGTCGTGGCTTTTAGCAGCATCATCAGAGAAGCATCAGGTATTTCTGTTGATAAGCTAGGAATTAGTGGTTCAATCTTGGTTGGCCTGCATAAGGACGAATCAGATATAGATATAGTAGTCTATGGGTCAGAAAATTGCTGGGAGATTTATGAGGCGCTTGAGCATTTGGCAGATGATACCAATGGCCCGATAAGGAAGTATGATGAGAAAGGGCTAAGAAATATGTTTGATTTTAGGGCAAAAGGTACCCCCGTGAGTTTCAGAGATTTCGTGAAATATGAAAAAAGAAAGAGACTACAAGGTTATTTCAACACCCGGGATTTCTTTATTAGATTTATTAAGGACTGGGGTGAGATCTCAGAAGAATATGGCGATTTTTCATACGAGTCCGTTGGAAGGTGTATTGCTCAGGGAATTGTTATTGATGAATCAGAAGCTGTCTTTACGCCGTGTAAATACATCTTGGGGAAATCAAAAGTAATAAGCGGAGTCAAAGTCAAAGCTATTCGAGAAATCGTTTCTTATCGAGGGAGGTTCTGTGAGCAAGCTAGAACAGGAGAGAAAGTTTCTGCGAGTGGAAAAATCGAATTAGTAAAGAGCAAAGACGGGGAGGAATACTACAGGCTTTTATTGGGTGGAAATGAAAGGGATTTCATGGTACTCCTGGAATCCTAGGGGGTTATGAAATGCGAAAGCCCAAGGACAGAGACTTTATTCATACACTGGAGGACTTCCTTTTCTGCGTAGTTGGGTATCAACATCCGAAAGATAGATACACTGCATACTTGAAATACATACCTTCTCCTTATGGCAAATGGGGTGCCCAACAACATTATCGACGAGTAATTCCCTATTATGCTGCAACAACAGTCATCGACACCTTTGACTTTCTTAAGAAGAACTACCCGAAATACATCTTCCAATGTCCCATAAGGAATATTGATTTCTCATCTGTTCCTAGGGAGGATGTCAAAACATATTTCTATCCCGAGAGAAAACTCAGAGAGTTGAGTAAACAGTCGGATTTAGACAGTCTAGAAGAAAGAGTCATCGAACTAGTCGAATTACTCGTGGATGAAAGTGGAATTCCTTGGGATTCTTTAGGAATAACTGGTTCAATTTTGATTAATATTCACAATCCAGAATTCTCAGACATAGATCTTACCGTTTATGGTCGAGAAAACTCCTTGAGAATCAAAAAAGCAGTTCGAGAACTAATAAGGACATCTAAAAGCGGTTTTGGTGGATTTAATGAGGCAGTTGCGTCTGAGTGGAGTGATAGAAAAATAGGCGTATTTCCCCTAAACTCAAAGCAAATGAAACTTATTTTCAATCGTAAATGGAATTTTGGGGTTTTCAAAGGAACTAGATTTTCAATACATCCTACAAGAACAGACAAAGAAATTCCGGAGGAATATGGAGACAGACTATACACCGGAAACGAGGTTGTTAAAATTAGGGCGAAAGTTTCAGATAATCGCGATGCCATTTTCAATCCATGTCATTATAGAATAACGAATGTTGAGGTCATAGAAGGTCCACGTCCAAAGGATATTATTGAAGTAGTTTCATATGAGGGGGTTTTTTGCGATATAGCCCAAAATGGAGAGAGCATAATCGCAAAAGGGAAGCTTGAGAAGGTTTTGGATAAGCGTTATGGAGGAGTCTCTCATCGGGTTCTGGTCGGTTCACCAGAGGGGGTAGGAAAAGAGTTTATCTACCCGATTGTTTAGGACTAGACTGGTTAGTCAGTTATCTGAAGAATAACTCCCCTTTTTTTAGGTAAGAAAGCATTTTAATTTGATGTAGAACAATATAACCGATAGTGTTTATGCGAGGGGTAGTAAGTGCTTGTGTATGTTTTAGCATCTATCGCAGGTATTTTTGGATTAGATGAGAATGGAAATGTTATTGGCTATGTCAGCTTCCCAAGGAGTCCCGAAGAGATCGCTCATCGCATCTCTTTGCTCCAGGAAGGTGGATCGATAAATGAGCTCGAGAATTTGATAGGTAATCTTGTTGAGAAGAAGGTTGAGGAAATCATCGTAGAAAATGTTGAACTTGCCAAAGGGATTAGAAAAATTAAAGATTCACCACCCGTACGCGTAAGCAAGGAAGGCAACATTCCGTTATTGTTTCGACAAAACGTTGTAGATATGTGTATTGATGCTGGGTTCGCTAGCTCAGAAAATGAATTCGCTTCAATTCTGTATGAGACTAGTATGTTTCTTGCAAGATCAAGAGTAAAGAAAGCATCTGAGAGAAGAGACCAATTGGTGAAACAGGCTATTGAAGCTATCGACGATTTAGACAAGTCCCTGAATGTATTTGCATCAAGAATTCGTGAGTGGTACAGTCTTCATTTTCCAGAGTTGGATGAGTTATTATCAAGTCACGAGACCTTCGTAAGAACACTATACAAGATTGGTCTGAGAGAAAGATATGATCATGAGAAATTGGCGAAGATTGGTTTGTCTGAAGAACATGTCAAGAAGATCATGGAAAGGGCGCAGACTTCGATAGGGGCGAAAATAGTAGAGGAGGATCTCAACCCAATAGAAGATTTCGGTGGAAACATAATTAGCTTGTACCGACTAAGAAGAAAATTGGAGGATTATGTCGACAAAGTAATGATAGAAGTAGCTCCGAATCTGAGAGAGTTGGCTGGCCCTCTCCTTGGTGCTAGACTCATAAGTCTTGCAGGAGGAATTGATGCACTCAGCAGATTACCTGCAAGCACAATTCAGGTCCTAGGAGCTGAAAAGGCTCTCTTCCGGTCGCTGAAATCCGGTAGCAGACCACCAAAACATGGTGTGATTTTTCAGCACCCTATGATTCATTCCGCACCCAGGTGGCAAAGAGGAAAGATCGCAAGGACTTTGGCGGGCAAACTATCTATAGCCATAAAAGTAGATGCCTTTTCTGGAAATGCCGTGGCCGATGATTTGATGGATAGTATTGAAAAACGAATTGAAGAAATAAGAAGAAAATATCCCAAGGCACCCCCAAGGAAAGCAAGAAAGAAGGAAGTAAGAAAGCGTGAAAAGAAAAGGAAACCAAGGATGAGAAGAAAATGAATTTCACAGCAAAGCCTCATGAAAAGTCTGGAGCAGTATATACAATAGTTTTTGAGGATGAAAGCACACGGATAGCAACACGCAATCTCTATCCAGGAAATAGGGTGTATGGTGAACAGCTTCTCAAAGCTGGTGATGAGGAGTATAGACTCTGGGAACCTTATAGAAGCAAGTTAGCCGCAGCTATCCTAAAAGGCATAAGCAAGATCCCGGTAAAGCTAGGAGATAAGGTCTTATACCTAGGCGCGGCCACTGGTACAACAGCCAGCCACGTATCAGATATCGTTGGAAATCATGGTTTTGTGTATTGCGTGGAGTTTTCCTCAAGAGCCATGAGACAGCTCCTTTCCGTTTGTGAATCCAGGCAAAATATGCTGCCAATTCTGGCAGATGCGCGTTTTCCAGAAACCTACAGCATGATTGTGGGGGCAGTAGATGGCATTTATTGCGATGTGGCACAACCAGAACAGGCAAGGCTTTTGGCAGACAATGCTGATTCATTCTTAAGAACCAATGGGCATATTATGCTGGCAGTAAAAGCTAGGTCAATAGACGTTACAAAAGAGCCGGTGGAGATCTACAAAAGAGAGATTGAGATACTTCAAAAAAGGGGATTTTTTGTGCGCGATACGAAAAAGCTAGAACCATTTTCTTCAGACCATACCATGATCCTGGCTGAATACGAAAGGAAATTCGCAGAGACCTAGAAAATACTTTCAGCATTCTTCCCTCAATGTTCTCAAGAGCTCCCTAAACTTAATAAACAGCTTCAAAAGAATTAATAAGTCGGTGGCTTTTTTGGAGAGAAAAAACACAATCTCCAAAGCTTACAACAAAACCGCCAAGTTTTACGATCGAAGATACCAAAGAATTCAATTGGCGAAGTATGATTTTCTTTTGCGCAACATTAGATTGGGTCCTGATGATTTTATCTTGGATGTGGGGTGCGGAACTGGGCTTTTCATGGAAAGAATTGGCCATAATGTGGATAGAATGATTGGCATCGATGTTTCTAAGAGAATGTTGAGGGTTGCTGTTGAACGTGTTTCTGGCGGGTTATTCGTATTGGCCGACGTCGATTCTTTACCTTTCAGGAGAAAAATGTTCTCAAAAGTGTTTTCAATAACTCTGCTTCAGAACGTTCCAGATCCATTTAGCTCGTTAAGAGAACTGGCGAGATTAATACGGAAAAACGGCTTCTTAGCAGTTACTGTTTTGAGGAAAAAGATGGCTGTCGAAGAGCTTCGTAAACTACTTCAAAGGACAAAACTTGAAGGAATAAAGGTTGGAGAGATACCTAAAAGTGAGGATATATGGGGAATTGGCGTGGCCTTGTCTGCAAGTTAGGGGCAGGAATTACATCTTTTGGGAGATCAAACTCTCACTGCTAGTGTTAAACAGTTTGGGCTCCTTTGAGCAGTATCACCACAGAAATTATATTAGAGAGTTTGATGTTTTAAACCTCTTTCGTGGCAAAAATTCTTGGTTTAAAGTCATATGATTTTGGATGTGTGTCAATTGGAAAAGATCGTCGTAGCTTTAGGGGGGAATATGATTCATAGAGTGACTCAGAGGGGAACAATCGGGGAACAGCTCGAAAATGCTGAGAAAATCAGTTTTGAGCTTGCAAATATTGTAAGAAAGGGTTACGAGCTGTTAATAACGCATGGAAATGGACCTCAGGTTGGGAACATACTACACCAAAATGAAAGATCAAAGGAGATAATACCAGCCATGCCTTTGGATGTTTGTGGCGCAGAAAGCCAAGGCATGATAGGATATATTCTGCAGAATTCATTGCATAATGCGTTTAGGAAATCTGGGATCGAGAAAGTACCAATGAATATCATAACCAGGGTTGTTGTTGATGAGACAGACCAAGCATTCAGAAACCCTACTAAGCCCGTAGGACCCTATTATACAGCTGAAGAAATGGATAAGGTAAAAAGAGAAGGGTGGGATTTGGTTGAGGACCCAATAAAAGGATACAGAAGAATTGTGCCATCACCCTATCCAAAAAAGATAATTGAAGGAGCCATCATCAGAAGGCTGGTGGATCTAGGTCTAATTGTCATAGCGGGCGGTGGCGGGGGTATTCCGGTAGTAGAGGAAGAAGATGGCACATTAAGAGGAGTCGAGGCAGTAGTGGATAAGGATTTTGTTGCAGAAAAACTCGGAGTAGAAATCGGTGCGGAGGTAATTCTGTTTGTTATGGATATCGAGAAAGTTGCCATAAACTTCGGGAAACCCAATCAGCAGAATTTGGACAAGCTAAGTTTGACGGAGGCAGAAAATTATATGGATGAGGGGCATTTCCCTCCGGGTAGTATGGGTCCGAAGATTAGGTCAGCGATTGGTTTCTTGAAAGCCGGTGGCAAAAAAGTTGTGATTTCATCTCTTGAAACAATTGAGGCCGCGCTTTTGGGTAAGGCAGGCACAACATTGTATCGAAACTAGTTAATCGAGATCGTCGATTGACTCAACACACACCTTCCTTGATTTTAGAGGATTTCAAATACTTTCCAAGTATCTTTAAGGCGCAATATGAGCCGCACATTGTACAGGTTTCTTGTTCACTGATGTTCTTTCTTTTGTATATCTCACCAGCTTTTTCGGGATCCAATGCCAACCTTATGACCTTTTCCCAGTCTAGGTTTGCTCGTGCTTTTGAGATAGCCATGTCTCGTTCCATAAACGCTTCTCCACGCTTCGCAATGTCTACTGCATGAGCTGCAATCTTTGCCGCGATAACTCCCTCTCTCACATCTTCGATTGTTGGAAGACCTAGGTGTTCCGAAGGAGTTACGTAACATAAGAAATCAGCTCCCGCAAGTCCTGCTAAAGCGCCTCCTATTGCAGCAACTATATGATCATAGCCCAGCGCAATATCTGTAACAAGCGGTCCCAGAACATAAAAAGGTGCTCCATTACATAAGGTCTTCTGCAGTTCCACATTAACCCTAATTTGATTAAGAGGAATATGTCCTGGACCCTCAACCATGGTCTGAACATTTGCGTTTCTTGAGCGTTTTACCAAATCCGAGATAGTCAATAATTCCTCAATTTGAGCCCAATCAGTTGCATCTTTTATGCACCCCGGACGCAGTCCATCGCCAAGGCTTAATGTCAGATCGTATTCTTTTGCCAGTTCTAACAGATAATCGAAATTGGCATAGAGTGGATTTTCCCTTTCATTGTGTAATATCCAGGCAGCGTGAAATGTCCCGCCACGACTTACCATGTTGATTAACCGCGGATGTAGCACTAAATGTTCAATTATCCGTTTTGTAACCCCACAGTGCACGGTGACAAAATCGATTCCGTCTTTTGCGTGCTTCTCTATAGCATTGAACATATCGTTTTCATTCATTTCAACAATGGCACCGCTCTTATCCAACGCTTCAATAGCTGCCTGATATATTGGTACAGTCCCTATTGGAACATCAGTTGCCTGCACGATCATCTTTCTGATTTGATCAATATTACCACCAGTGCTTAGATCCATTATGGTATCCGAGCCATATTTCACAGCAACCTTGGCCTTCTCGACTTCTTCAGCAGCATCTGAGACGTCTTCAGACGTCCCAATGTTTGCATTGATTTTTGTGGTCATCCCTTCACCGATTCCGACAAGATTCACATTTTCATGTACCAAATTGCGGACAATTACAACTCTGCCATTAGCTATCCTGCGTCTAAGATGCTCTACCGGCATCTTTTCTTTCTCTGCGATCTTTCTCATCTCTTCAGTTATTACACCACGTTTCGCAAGTTCCATAATAGTTGTCATACCGTACACCTGTGCATAGTTTAATTGAATATCTTAAAAATGTATCAAATTCTCAGAGCAAGTTATTCTTTTATAAATCAACATGCAAAATATTTATTAACACTGAGCGTAATTTACGGGTTATTCGGAGGCATAATGATGGAACGACAGCCGATAAAGGTCCTAATGAAAGCGTTAAACAATCTTGTGCTTGTTAAATTAAAGAATCGTAAAGAGTTTCGAGGAAGGCTTGTTGAAATCGATGTCTATATGAATCTTGTTTTGAATGGCGCTGAAGAGATCGAAGATGGAAAGCCTATTGCAAGATACGGAGAGGTGTTCATTCGAGGCAATAATATACTATTCATAAAACCCGATGTTACAGACCTTTTAAAGGAAGAGAAGAAGTAACCACCCTGGGCATTTAGTCTTCCTTTCTGTGTTTATATTCTCTAATCATTTCGTGGAATGCCTCAGCAGTTTTTTCATATCTCCTTTCTTCTAATTCCTTTTGAGATTCTAAGATGAGTTTCTCAAGTTTTTTCTTTTCCACAACTGCAAATTCCCCCACGCGCCTTATATCTGAATCAGTTGCGGAGATTACAGGAATGCCGACCTCTAGGAATTTCTCTTTTGCCAAGTGAGACATGGGCGTCATTACCATAATGGCTTTCAAGCGTTTCTCAATCAATAGTTCTGCAGTTGATGATCCACCCCCACTCGCGTCAATAAATAAGATTATATCGCCGCGTTTTATGCCAAAAGTCTCATCAACCTCATATATGCTATTCTGAGCAAATGATTCAATGACTTTCAGAGGAATAGCGTCACCTCTTGTTTCCAGGATTTTCATATTTCGCAGATTCGACAATTGAGTTTGTAACTCGGTTATGCGATTTCCAAGCTGCTGAATTCCGCTTTTTAATGTCTTGATTTCTGAATCTCGGATCGTAAATTCCCTCATTTTTCTCAATTCCAAAGATTCCTTGGACCGTCTTGCTTCTATGTGTTCGTTCAATCTTGAAATCTGCTCTTTAAGCTGTTGATTTTCTTCTGTTAGTTGCTCATTAAGCTTTGTAAGACTCTTGATTTTTTCTCTCATTAATGCCATTCTTTTGCTAAATCGCTTCAAGGCCGCATCATGTGTATCCTGTTTCTTCTCTGGCATGACAGATGGTGTTTCCCGTTTGTCAATCTTGGACATCATTTGCTCTACTACTGTTTTTATAGGAAGACTCTGTCTAATTACCTTAGCTCCAACTTCATCAAATGACAAATCCACACCGGTCTCTTTAATGTGTGCTCTTATCTTCTCAAGCATGTTCTTAAAGTGAGAAAGTGCCTTGATTGCTGAGGCAAGTGCATCGCGTTGATGGGAATTGGCAACTCTAACGTTCTTTTCCTTTGAATACTGCTGAACCATTTCTTGTTTTTCTGCAACAGACAAGACCCTTGGCGGGAGATATAATCGAGCTTTCAGAACATTGGCTAGTTTTTGCACAAAATCAGGAGGAGGAACAACATCTGCGGCAATCACAACAGCAGTTCCACATTGTGAAATCATGCGGATTATTTTGCTTCGAGAGAATATTTTTGTACTTTCTAATATCAACAAGTTCCCATCAAAATCGAGCACTGCAATTCCTGTAGTTGTTCCAGGGTCAACTCCCACAATAAGGTTTTTTCGGAGTATTGGGGGAGCTTCTTGAACAGAAAGTGGGAAGAATTCAAGATTCTCTCTCTTTATTGGAGATACGCGTACATATATATCCGGACCTTTTTGCACTTTTATGATCCTTAGAACTTTCTCCTTTTTTGCGTTGACGACAAATCTGCTTTGATCCAACCCAAAATCAGATTCTCTCTTCATGAAATCAAAATCTAGCTCTTCATTCTCCAATTTTTCTTTGATTTCCTTTGTAGCTGTCAAGACTAGTGCGTGAAGTCTTCTTCGCCATCGTGCTTGACTCCAGCCCCCAGAACCAAGACTTCTTGCCCGAGATACCGTTATTTGAGTTTCATTCTCGAACGCTGAAACTACATATCCCACATCTTTTGCAGCAAGTTTTGCAACAGTTCTTGCAGTGTCTAACGGAGTAGCTTTTTCAGATATTAGTATTCCATACTTGGCGGCTATGACACTCAAAGGTTGCATCCCATGAGTCGGAGAGCCAGTTACCTGCACAAAACTCGTTTTGGGTGGGAGTTTTGATAAGAATGAAGTCAGTTTTCTCTTACTTGGCAAAACCTCAAAGATATTATCTGTAGCCATAATATCTGGTTTAAGCTTGTCTACCAGTTTAAGGAGCTTTGCCAAACTAACCTTATCTTGAACCTCAATCAAGTTGCCATTTTTGATTAAGGCAAAGGCATATTTTGGGGGGGATTTCGACAAAGGAGAGTGGCCTGGAAGAATGTCGATGCCTATTATTGTTTTATCACACATCTAGACTTTTTTCCCCCACTCTTCAATTCACTTTCCAGTCTTTACAGAGGATGCAAAGCAAAGCCAACGGCTGCCATTATTTTGCTAGGATTGAAGTTATAATCAGGTTATTCGGCTATAATAGTCTCCACTATGATTTTGAGGTCTCTTTTTTCATTATATTTTCTCTTGAAGTATTTTAACACATTATTAATATCCCGTTCAAGATAGAATCTCCAGTCCCTATGGAATCTTGTATCAATCCATTGGCCCCAATCTATTATAAGAATGTCCGCGGTAGGGGTTATTAAGATATTGAACTCGCTAAGGTCTCCGTGTACAACTTGCGCTTCATTGAAAGCCAATGCGATATTTTCAATTATGTGATCAAGCATCTTGGAGGGTTTAGGCAGAGCTTTACACTGATGGAGTTCGGCACCTTCTATGGCACTCATAACAACGACGTGCCTGTCTTGCGCAATAGGCATAGGTACCGCAACACCAACATCAAACAAGCGATTTAAAGCTAGATATTCTTTTTTTGCAGTTAATTTTGATAGTCCTAACCACGATTTTGAGGGGCCTTTTGCAGCGTAATCACGTGATCTTCTTATGTGCTTAAAGCTCGGCCTACCTATACGCAGGAATTTAACAGCAACTCTCTCTCCTTTTGGTGTCAAAGCATCGTAAACATCAGCTTCTTTGCCAACGCCAAGTGGCTTGCCAAGAGCCTCAAGAACGCCACGATCCACCAAGGTTGAGAGCGCCAAGCAATCATACCCCATTACCTTTAAACCATATCCTGTGTAAATTGTAGTCTTCTGGGATACTAACCCCAATTTACTTAATCTATTGAATTGAAAGACTATCTCTTCATGATTCAACTCAGATGATTCTTCTATTCGTTCTAATGGCACGTACTCGTACCGTCTCATTTCTTGTTCTACTGTCTGTAATATCAAGAGATCTTTTTTTGACAGCATCTTAACTATTTCCGCAGCCTTCAAAAACGCTGACCTCTGAAGTACTTTACTATAGTTTTTAGGTCAAAAGAGAATAAATATTTGACTTAATGCTTTTATGGGTTATATCGCAACTGATAGAGTACATTAAATCATCTAATTAAAGATGTTGGCATATTCTAAATAGTATAATATTTACGCTAATTTTTATGAGAATAGATAAATTTATAAGTAGTTATACAACAGATATTTTCGCGATTAAACTAAATAGATAATCAGCTGATTAGTGGTGGGGTGCTTATGGAGGAGATAGTCATCAAAGAGAAGGATGTTACAAAAGTTGCCAAGGCACTGGCTTCAGTAACACGATGGGAGATACTAAAGCTTCTTAGAGATAAGAAAATGGATATAAGCAGAATTGCTGAGGCTTTAAAACAAACTGAAGCCAACATTAGCGCTCAGGTAAAGATCCTTGAAAAAGCAGGATTGATTCGATCTTACTATGAGCCTGGGGAACACGGGGTTAGAAAGGTTTGTGAGGTTGCGCTGGAACGTTTGATAATTAATGTAAAATAGGAGAAGTTACATGAGTCTCAAAAGCTCATTAGCTCTTATAACTTCCCTTCAAATCTTTTTGCTGCTTCTTCCAGCGTAAGGCTATGAGCAGGCTCTTTAGATTTTCTTTTTCGAATCTTAACGAAAATTGGGTAGTTTACTGCTGCTCCTACGATTAATGCTTCTCCGACAGGCAGGGTACTTATCATGTTTAAACTTTCCCGGGTAATCTGCTCGGAGGAGGCTCTTATGTGATCTAGATCATAGGGGTTTGTTACACGCAAAATAATATGCGTATTACATTGACTTAATACAGTCGTTGAAAGCCTAACGGGTCTTTGGCTTATTAAACATAAAGAAGAATGGAATTTTCTACCTTCACGAGCAACCGTTTCTATAATATTTTTTGAAATGGCAGATCCTATCCTGGCTTCTGGGCAAAATTGATGAGCTTCTTCTAGGAAAATAGCAAATGGTGCGATTTCACCTATTTTTCTTAATGAGAAAAGACGCCACAAAAGATAGGCCACAATAATCTGCTTTTTCCGTAAACTAGTAGTCTCACTAAGGTCTAAAATTAGGCATTTTCCAGGCTCGATAACATTTTTCAAATCAGGATTTTCTTCATATCCGAAAAGTCCGGTATTCTCTAGGCCATATAACCAACCCAAAAGAGCGTCCCTTGTTCTTACATTAATACGATCATCAGCTTCAACCGCTCTGGCAACATCGGAAATCGAAAAGGGTTTATTCTCTTTATAAACATTGGATAAAATACGACTAAGCTCCCTAAGTTGAATTGGAGAGGTTTGAGGCTGGAATACACCATACATACTTGCACTAAGCAAGGGAGTCGCTATCTGAACGTATGCGCTCTTCATAACATTGACCCTATCTGAAAAATCTCCATCAGCGAAAGCAGTGTATTCACCATGTACATCAATGATGATCGACGCTATTCTTCCTTGATTTTCTTTTCGTGAAAGAAGTTCCTCAACTAGGACTGAGCTCAAATATGACTTTCCTCCTCCCGACATAGCAAGAACTGCAACATGTTTCTGCAAAAGCTTTGTTATGTTCAATCGAGCTGGAATTCCATGGTATCTAACATTACCTATGTCCAAACCGCTTTCCAAATCGAGCCCCAGAAATCTAGCCAGAATATCTTTTTCAGCAAGATATACTTTCTCGCCCGGCGAAGGAGGAAAGCTTACTCTATCAATATTACCGTTTACAAAAACCCCCATTGGACGCGCTTTGGCAAGGGCAAATTCCCATCTATCAGCAGGAAAAATCGTGGATAATGGATGGCCACCACGCTCATACTCACGAACAGATTCAGCCTTATTGAAATAACGATTGGATTTTATGACCTCAGTTACCATGCCAACGAGCATGCCGTCCTCGGATTTAGTGCATATAAACTGACCGGTTCGGACGGGGGCTGATAAGGCATTATTAGTAACCACAAAACTAAACTCCGTAGCGCTGGGTCCATCAAAAGTACATATTAATGTTCCAACTTCGTTTGAGGAACTATCAGTTCTTTTTGGCATAGTATACCCTCTAAAACGGTTTCTTATCTCTTCTCAACCTCAACATGGAAGGAGATAAACCAACTTGCTCGATAAGCCGTTCATAGACAATATCCAAGTCATTCTCTAGAAGTCTTGCCTGGGTATCGGCTTCAACGAGGACTGTTGGTAATCCATATTCTGCATGGTGCGACGATAGAGGTAAAATTACAGAGGTTAATCTGTCTGCCACTCTACTAGCATCATTGCCAAATGTTAGGAATTCTATGCGAAGGGGACGATCATATTCCACGGTCTTTAGATAAAAAGCGTGTAATTGCTTGGGCCAATTTTTATTCTCAAAATCTCGCAACGCAGGGTGTGATTTGACATTTTTGAGATAGTTGAAAATGAAACTTCTTTCTCCAATGTTTAAGATGCGATAGAGAAGATCCGTATCCCTAATACGGAAAATAGTCTTTCGATAATCAAGCTCTAAAAGCTTGTTCAGGGCAGGTTCCTGCTTCATGAGATGAGGGATGATACTGCCCAAGATTTGTGTGAATCTTGTGCTTCGACTATCTTTCACAATACCACACAATAGGGTGCCTTGCTTTTGACAGTTATCATAGAGTTCTTCGTACAGTCGAATTAGGGCATCATATTTAGGTAGCATTGCAGAATGAGCCTGGGGCCTATCACTTATTATCGGTGTGATGGATCCGTCCATGAAAAGAATATCAAGATGGCGAAGATCAAGAACCTCTTTAGCAACGGTTAGTTCGCTCCTTATTCGCTCTAAGGATGTGTCTAGCTCAAAATCAAATAACGATAAGGCCTCCAAATTCGATGTTATTTGGGGAGGGGGGCATTCTTGGGGATAATACTCCACAAACGGTTTTCCTCGCTTATCAAAATCAAATATAACGGCTATTGCCCTAGTAATAATTAGATCTATACCATGAAATGAACGGCCTACAACACCTCCGTCAACCGCCCCAACTCGTAATCCGCCCAAATTTGTCGGAGAAACACTGAAATACAATCGATCTTCCAAGATATCTGAAAAACCAGTACGAAGATCTGTCAAATCAATTTTGGCCTTTGCATCCTTGATAATGCTTGCTAGCCCAGACTTATCTTTCTCAATTTTGCGGATTTCTGCAGCAATGGTATTCACCGTCGTCCACATTTTGTCATCGCTAGGGTTAAACATTTTCACCTCATGACTGTTGTTTTGCATGGCGGTATTTTAAAGCCTCTTTAATGAATGCATAGTAGATAGGAGATGGCGCATCCGGTCGGGATTTGAATTCAGGATGGAATTGAACACCGACTATCCAGCAGTCTCCTGATAGCTCGATTGCATTAATGATCCTTCCGGTGGAATCATGCGCTGAAGAAATGAGTCCTTTTTCTTCAGCTTGCTTTGCATATTCATTCATTATGTGAAAGCGATGTCTAAATCTCTCAACAATTCGCTCATTTCCATAGGCTTTGAACAGTTTTGTACCTTTCTTGAGAAGGATTTCATGTGCACCCAATCGCATGGTTCCGCCTTTGGATTCAATCTCTCTTTGTTCAGGAAGCAAATCCACAACGGGATACTTCGTGTTTGACTCGACCTCTGCTGTATTTGCTCCCTGCAACCCTAGAATTGAACGGCAAAAGGCTACAAAGAGAAGTTGAGCTCCAAAGCAGATTCCTAAGTAGGGAATCTTATGTTTTATCGCATAACCAGCACATTTAGTCATTCCTTCTACTCCTCTGAAGCCAAAACCAGGCGTTAACAGTATGCCATCAAACTTATCCAGTACAGAAAGCTCGCTCGGATTTTCCTCAAATACTTCAGTTTCAATCCAGTTTATCTTAACCTCAGCTCCCAAATGAGCGCCAGCATGCAACAGAGCTTCGTTGATGCTAACGTAGCTATCTACAATCTCGCAATATTTCCCCGGCATAGCTATGTTAACAACTTCGCTTCGGTTTTTGAATAATTCTGATATGCTTTTCCACCTGTTTAGATCTGGTTTTTGCTCTTTTATGTTTAGGATTCTACATAGATAATTTCCAAGTCCTTGCTCCTCGAAAATCAAGGGCATGTCATAGACTACATCTATATAGCGACTTGAGATAACTGCTTCTTGTGGAACATTGCAAAATAGGCTAATCTTTTGGCGAATATCATCGGTCAGATCAGCCTGAACGCGTCCCACTATCACGTCTGGCTGCAAACCCAGACCTTGTAGTGCTTTAACGCTGTGTTGGGAGGGTTTAGACTTCAGTTGACCTACCTTTTCTAAGTAGGGGACAAATGTTACGTGTACCAATGCCGTATCATAAGGTGGTTCTTCTAATCTGAATTGACGAATAGCCTCCAAAAAAGGCATGGCCTCTATGTCGCCAACCGTCCCACCGACCTCGGTTATCAGTATGTCCGTTTTAGACGTTTTGGCAACAAGACGAATGCGTCTTTTTATCTCATCTGTAATATGAGGAATTACCTGAACTGTTTTACCAAGAAATTCTCCCTTACGTTCTTTCAAGATTACAGAGAGGTAAATCTGCCCACTGGTGATATTATTTTGGGGATGAATCGGATGACCTAAGAAGCGTTCATAAGTTCCAAAATCCTGATCTATCTCAGATATGATAAAGACAGAATCCTCAACCGGCTTGAAGTCCCAAATTTCCTCCGTAACAAATACCTCGCCATGTTCACGCGGATTCAATGTGCCGGGATCTACATTCAAATAGGGATCAATTTTTATAACGTCCACAGAATGACCTCGAAACTGAAGTAACTTCCCTATAGATGCCGCAGTGGCGCCTTTGCCTGTGGGCCCATTGGAGAACTCATCCAATCAGTATACCTGACATGACGCCTCCTGCGACGAATATATACTTGGTCAACTTTATCTCACACCATAAATCTTGATGATAATTAGAGCTTTTTAACGTTTGCGGGATTGGTTTACCTTTTATGAATCTTGAATCTGTGTTTTCCAAGTTCTGTTTTTATAGCACTTAGACATCTCTTCAAGGTAATTGTTAGTCTAATGGAGTTTTACCGTACTTTTATATGAGTTCAGGTTTCAAGTGTCAGAGGTGCTATCATATGCAGTTTGATGATGCCACCAATTATCTCAAAAAGGCCTTGGAGTACGTTGATAAGGCAGCCTCTAATCTGGCAAATAACAATAATGCAGGTCTCTATGATGCAATCTGGCATGCAAGAGCAGAATTGGAATGCTTTGCGATAATATTAACCCTAGGACTTGAAGACGATGTTGAAAAATCAGGAATGCTGAAACGTGGTAGAGTGAGTTCCAAAGATAAAGAAGAGGATTTGCTGCTCACTTCTGCTCAAAACTTTCTGAACAACGCTACTGATGCATTTGAAAAGAAGAATATTAAGGATGCATTGATCTATGGCTGGAAAGCTAAGGAAATGTTGGCAGCGCTAATTAGACTAATTGAATCTAAGAGCTGAATTTTCTTGGTGAAAGAGTATTTTATGCCAGTTCCGAACGCCTATCGATAGTTTCAATGGCATCGGGGCCTGTTCCTATCAGAGTAACAGGGAGTTTTAGTTCTTCTTCGATTTTTCTAATGAGTTTTTTACCGACCTCCGGCAGTTCAGCGAAAGTCTGAGCTCCTTTACATTCTGGATATAAAATATCCAGTTTGGTTACCGCCAATTGTGTAGCGCCATTTATGAAAACTGCTCTTTTGGCTAACTCAAAATTGAAAGGAGCAGAACGTCTTTTTCGTCCTGTAACCGTTGCTGTCTCGAACCAGCCTCGCTTTTTCGACTCTTCTTCACTCAGTTCTTCAGGTAAAGGTCCACCTCCGACCCGAGTCGTATACGCTTTGAATACAACAATGACATCCGTAACCCTTGTTGGGCCAATTCCAAGGTCTGAACAGGCGGCAGCGGCACAGACATCTTTGCTTGTGCAATAGGGATAAGTCCCATGATATAGAGAGATATAGGTTCCTTGACTGCTTTCGACCAATACTCTTGCATTTTTGTTTAATGCTTGATTTATCTCTAATGGAACATCGGTTATCCATTTCTTGAGTTCTGGTACTTCCTTGGCTATTTTTCCAACTCTTTCAACTCGATCCACATTTGCAGGTCCACATCCTGTTCCCGTACTTCCGATTTTTCCTTTTAGATGAGCGGATGATTTATCTCTGTCGATATGTTTCTGCTCGATTACGCCGCATTGCTTGTCAACTCCCACTCGGTCACCTATACCGGTTAACTCTACCTCCCTGAGAAAGATGTTGGGATCCACTAACACACCAGGTCCTATGAGGATCCTAGCATTCCTTGCAATAAAGCCACTCGGAATCTGTCGGAGTTTGTATGTTTTTCCTCCATATTGCACTGTATGTCCAGCATTTGTACCGACGCCTGCTCGCGCCACTATATCAGGCTTATCTTTTATGGATAAATGGGATATTATCTTCCCCTTACCCTCATCACCAAAGAATCCTCCTACAAGAATAGTACATGACATAGAGGTCACCCCGCTTTAGCTGATCTGTCCCACTTTAAAAGCTATTGGTAATATTTCTTATTTTCGGATTCTTTCCATCCTGAACTATGCTAGAGACCTTTTTATTCTTTCTTCAATTATATTTCTGGATCGTTCCTCCAAAACATGGGCCGGAATGTCATAAAGTGTTATGCGGCCTCGTCTACCTCGTCTGCCTCTCCCTATGGGTCCAACTATCATACCAATTATTCCTAAATCAGATAAGACAGCTACATGTTTTCTGAAGGTAGGTTTGGTATGTTTTCTTGTATTGAACTCTTCACATGCAATCTTATAATATTCATGTGCCTCATCTATTGTTGTAGCAGTAATATTGCGACGTTTTAGACGTTTTGCTATACCCATGGCAGTCAAAAGTTCATGAGTCTTTAAATTATAGAAAACGTCAGGTCTGAGCTCTGGGTAAACATCTCCTTTGACTTTTCTAATCATCTCAGGCGTTATGGTTTTTTCAGCCATGTAATCTGCCAGCTTTCCAGACAGGTGAAGCATTTCAATTCCATGGCGAGCGTTTTCTGTTTTGGAAGCTACTTCTGCTATCATGTCTATTACTTCAGAGGAGATGACTTCTGGTTTAAAAGCAAGTTTTGCTCGATAGTCTATGATCTCTAGTAATTCTTCTTTGGTGTATCCTTTCATATCAATCTGATCTTGAATATGACCAGAAAGTTGAGCATCCAGCATAGTTTTCCATTCTGTGGGACGACTTATTACTATGGTCGAAATACTTGACCGACCAAAGCCATAGACTTCTGCAGCATGAATCAAACTCAGGATGGCATCGCCACCGATTATACATGCCTCGTCGATCACTAGCAGCAGTCGGGCTTGCTCACTATTAAGACGCTTTATTAACATACTCAGTAATTCTTCATCTGAAAAACCGCGGCTAGTAATGTTAAATCTCTCAGTAAGTAAATTGCGTAAAATAGCGGTTTTTGTTCGGAACGTATAACAATTGTAATATGCAAAATATATCGTGACGTCGTTTTTTTGCTTAGCTTTTCTAACAAGGCGTTCGCCCAAATATTTAACCATGGCCGTTTTTCCAGTACCCGGGCCACCTATAACTGCTACGTTGACGGCATAAGCACCCTCTTTTATAAGTAAAGGTTTAAAATCTCGACCTAGCATGATAATCTCGTTTTCGCGTCTCGGTAACTTGTCAGGTATAAACTCAGGAAATAGTTTGGTCTCACCATCTTTTTTAAAGACCGAGGTTCCAAATAGAGCGCGTTCGACCAAATCATCCGTTTCTCTCAAGTCATTCACCATGATTTAGTTCTGTAATTCTGTTATTTAATGAATTCGGCTAGGCGTTTAATCTGAAATATTGCAGTCTAATATTTCTTTGCCTTTTGTATGATAATCCAAAATACAAACAAAGGTTTTTAAGAGGGGTTTGTTTTTTCACCTTCTAGGTGAAAATTTTTGCGTTGCCCAGAATGTGCCGGGGAAATGAAGTTCAATCGCGATAATTATCACTATGTTTGTATGAGATGTGGTCTGGCGCTTACCAGAAGTGAGCTTGATAGAGCAAGAGAAAAGCAAAAAGAGATTTACAGGAAAGAAAAAGAGAAAGATATCGGTAAGGAAAAGAGAAAAGATTACCTTAAATGGTGGCTTTCGAGAAAGGAGTAAATGGAAATTGGAGGGCTTACTCCAGGAATACTCTTAGAAGATCACGATCTCGTATGAGTCCAGAGAGTCTACCTTCAGCGTCTAACACCGGTATCTGATCAATATCGAATTTTTTCATTTTGGCAGCGCATTCACTAACAGTTACCTGTTCAACCACTGTTATTACATCGCTGATCATGATCTCGCTTATGGGTTTCTGAGGTAACTTCAGCTCCTTCTTCGCTATGTAAAGTATATCTTCAGTATCCCATGACCAGCCTGTTCCTTCACTCGTGGCTTGCATACTTGAAACCTTATTTTTGGATATTACCTCACTGTGAGAGAACATATCTACCTCTGAGACGATGCCGCAAAGTTCGCCACTTCCGTTCAAAACATGCAGAACTCTTGTTCTTGCAAGATCCATGATGGTATACGCTACTGGTAAGGGCGTACCGTCCCATACCGCAATAACATCTCTCTTTACATAAGGTTTGATTGGATTGGGGAGATCCATTTTTGGGATTGCTTTCCAAACTATATCTGCAACCGTAGCAATACCTACACAGTTATCCTTATCTATCACAGGAAGTCTTCTAATTTCATTATCTATAAGCAGACGAACTAGGTCTGTAACAGACATATCAGGAGGTACGGTGATAGGATTTCTGGACATTAGAAGAGCAATTTGATTTTCACCGGGCTTCTTTAATAGGTCTGTCTTGGTTATCATACCAACAATCTTGCGAGTGCCTTTCTTGACAACGGGTAGTCCATCAAGCTTATGTTTATTCATCAAATCTAGGAGTTCGGCTCTTGTACCCGGAACCTCGGCGAATTTGGTATCAGTTGTCATTATTTCTTCAACTTTCATTGAGAATCTCCTCCGTAGGTTAGTTAAAGTCGTAAAAGGTGTCTATCGAAAAAATCCCACCCCATAATCTATTGATACTATAATCCTTTAAAATCTTCTGAAATTAAGACTTTTTAAAACCATTTCACATGCACAAGGATTTTTCTCACATCGAGGACAGTAACCCTTATATTTTTGCCTGGCAACGCTTTCCAAGTCAATATCAGCGAGGTTGGCAAGGCCACACAACCAAGCAAAGACATCAGCAAATTCCTCCTCAAGTGATTCTTTGTCTTTTTTTAAAATGGCTTCAGAAAGTTCACCAATTTCTTCAACAAACCACATAAAAGTCTGTGCCATACCTCTTTTTAAATCATTTTTTATGTAAATTTCTCTGATTAGGTTTTGGAATTGCTCAATATGCATCCTAGTTACCACCTGAAAATCTCTAACGGATTTGTATATATTTGTAAGCATCGGTAGAGCTATCAAAACAGTAATGAACTTTCTGAAAATCCTTTCTAAATTCCCTTACCTCTTCTTTTATTTTTTCTGGACTTTCCTTATCTATTACCACCCTCTTTATGAATTCTGCGATTGCATCCATTTCGGATTCTTTCATACCTATGTGAGTAGTCTCGCTGGTACCGATTCTTATTCCGCCTGGACGCTTGTAATCTCTTCCGTCTCTTACATCCCATGGCAGAAGATTGCGATTAATAATAATGCTTGCCTGCTCCAGCAGTTGTTCTATCAGCATTCCATCACCATATTCTGTAAAATCAACTATTATGGTATGTGACTCAGTAAAGCCTTTGGCCTCTCCAAGAACCCTGAATCCTCGTTCATGTAGAGATTGGGCCAAGGCTTTAGCATTCTTAATAATCTGCGTCGTGTAAGCATTTCCATATTCTAGCATTTCTGCCAGCACCACAGCTAGGCCCGCAACATTGTGTAAATGGTGATTACTTAACATTCCGGGGAAGGAGGCTTTTTTGATATATTCCGCATATCTATTCCAAGAAAGGACCAAACCATGTTGAGGCCCAGGCATCGTTTTGTGGGTACTTAAGGATACAGAATCAGCCCCCTCTCGGAGAGGATCTTGGAATTTCTTACAACCAATCAATCCTGCTACATGGGCAGCATCATAATTGATAAAGGAGCCAAATTCATCGGCAAGAGGACGAAGTTCTTTTACTGGATGAGGAAATGGAAAAACACTTCCGCCAAACTGAAATAGTGTAATATGTTTACCTTTTTTCTCAAGTTTCCTTACCTTCTTGATGGTCTCATCGACATCAATATTTAGTTCTTTTTCATCATAGGGAAAGTATTGAACCTTTAGGCCATGAACCTTTCCGGCTGTTCCCCAGAGCTTACTCTTGGCCGAACTTATATGACCACCACTAGGTATGGAAAGAGCCATTATTCGATCACTTGGCTTTGTGAAGGCCGTATAGATTACGAGATTTGCCACAACCCCAGAAATTGGACGGACGTCAGCGAACTCTGCCTCAAACAACGTCTTTGCCAAATTCATAGCGATTATCTCAACTTCATCGATGTAAATTGTACCTGCATATACTCTTTCGCCAGGCCATCCTTCGGCGTATCTGTCTCCAAAGTCGGTTACCATGGCCTCTTTAACAGCAGGAGAGGCAACATTTTCGCTTGCGATTAAGTTTATCGAGCCCTGCATCCATTCATGATGTTTTCGAAGGAGTGAAAAAATATTATCATAGATTTCCCTGGATTTCAATAATCCCTCCTCCAGATCGTGCTAGGTGACATTCTCCTATTTTCAAATTTAAAAGCATTTGCCAAGTCTCAAAAAGTTTTGTCTCCTTATCCGCAAGAAGACCCTATCCGAAGGGGTGGAAATGAATTGCGAGGAATTTAAATACTTGTTTTTACCACAAGCATATGGAATTGAGTCGAAGTAACACTCGCCAATTCGTAAACATGAAGTTTCAGGGCAGGAACTGCCCGTAGAGCCTGTCAGACATATCCCGTTGGGGAATGGGTGAAACAGGAAGCTCTGTCCGAAAGGGCGAAGTAGTTCACAAGTAAGAGAAAATATCCTTCAATAGAACAGAGCCAGATCCATGTATCTTAAGAGGTAGTTGTGTTATGTCCAGAAGAAGGCGCGACGAGGGCACAGTTCCAGTTGCTGGTGCAGGTCTAATTCGATTCTTCCAAGAAGAGTCAAGAGGTATAAAGATCGGCCCCACCGCAGTCGTAATACTCTCAGTAATGTTGATGGTTGGGGTTCTGTTTGCGACGCTCCGCAGCGCAGGGATAATTCCTTTTCCATAAGGAATCTTACTCAATGAATGAGCTTAGCCTAGTCTGTTTTGTGCTTTTCCTGAAAGAGTAACTAAGGCCGTTGATGCTATCGGTGATGGGCATTGCTTCGATGCCTAACTTCCTCCTAATATGCTTGGCAAATTGCTTTGTATAGCCGTAGACTGTGTAGACCTCCGAAGGTGAGCTCGCAGAAATGTAATCCATAAGTTGACTAAAATCAGCATGACTACTCAGAGTAAATACCTTATCCAAATCTCTCGTTTTAAAACGCGTTCCCCATCCAGTCACAGCTGCAGGAGAAATCTCCTTGGATTTCAGAGATGGAAGCGACCTTAAGGAAGGCACTACACAAGCACATTCACCGCCCAGAAGAATTTCTTTTCCCTCCTCATCCGAAAAACTCTTGTAATCGAGTCCAATTCCGCTTTCAACGTAAATGTCGCTAATGTCTTTGATTGTAGGATGTACCACAGCCGGAATGTTTGTGTATTCATTTATGACCTTGATTACTTCCTGTCCTTTTCCTAGAGGATAGACACAAAAAACGGGAATCTTTTGCTTACAAACTCTCTGGGCACTCCATTCTGCCATTTCTATGTAGATGTCTTCACGAGGGGGAAAAGAATACATTGGAGAACCATATGTCGATTCAATAATCAGAATATCGCTATCTAGTACTTCAGCTTCAGGAAGTGTAAGCGATTTTCCAACATTTATATCTGAAGTAAAAACTAGAGTCTCTTCTCCATCATTTATTCTGACTTGTGCAGAACCAAGTACATGTCCAGCATCGTGAAATGATATCTCAAGGTCATCAAACGATAATTTTCTCCCATATTGGACTGATTCACTGTTGTAGACTTTTTTCCTGGTTCTTGCCTGGAATATTTTCATGGTTTCCAGGGTAGCTAGCTTTCTTGAAGGATTCAGAAATCCTTGAATGTGATCAAAATGAGCATGTGAAACGGTTGTAAGATCTGCATTTGGTTTGGAGCTTCGTGGATCTAATACTATTTGACGTTTACCCAAATCAATGCATGTTCCACTATTCCAAATCGGGCGAAGCAGATTCAGTGCCCCCAATTACCATCGTTGGGATAGCATTCCTATTATTATTAACTTATATTTAGTTCTTCTTTTAACTTTTCTACTTCGTGCTTAGATAACTTCTCAACAACCACTCGGGATGGATCTTCAGCAACTATTGCGCTATTTCCGAGGGGGTCTTCGACTATTAGTGTGAAGGTCCGTTTCCCTTCTATTGCCTCATCGATTATATTTGCAAGGAGAGTGGCGCGTCTCGTTTTGGAAGATTCCTCAGACCATCGTTTCGCCATTTCTATTGCATCTTTAAACCGATGGAGTATGCCTTCTATGTTCGATATAAAGCCCTGTGCAACTGTACCTGGCTCCATAGATATGCCAAATTCCGGTATTCTTATTGCCCCGCTGCTGCTGCGAATAACCTTGATAGCGAGATCAGGCGCTCCATCAACTTTGACCGAGTATCTGCTAGGTTCTTTTGCATCCAGGATCAAGATATTGTTCTGTTTAAAAAGGCATCCCGGACATCTCATAGTTGTTATCAAAACAGAACCAAAATGAGGGATATTAACCTGATCGGTAAAATATACCAATTTGTTTTGCTTGCATACAGGACATATCATGCCACCAGAAAACTCAGCCATTATGATACACCAGGAAGTTTCTTAATCAAAATCAGCTTCAGTCTTGCTGTTTTTTTCAAATATGCTTCTTTTTTGCAGGCTTAACCAAGCCAGTAATACCTACGAATACCGGTCCTCGAATATCAATCTTGTTATTCTTTGACATTATATATCGTCTTATGGATCCATCTACATCTATGTTGACATCTGAGGGTTGCTTGGATATTCTTATTCTGATTTTAATCTCTCCTTCACCTCTTTCGATCAAATTCTCCAATTCTTTTGCTGCTGCTGCTGCGATCGAATCCAGATAGCGAATCCCGGTGTAAACACCCCTCTTTGAGACCTCGGTGCTGGGAATAACTCCTATGATATTTCCATCAAGTACCCACAATTGGTTTAATGCTGCAGGCCCAAGCAGTTTTACCCCAAGATCATTTTCCCAGACTGTCACCTTAACATGTTTCTCTTTAACCTCACCTGTCCAGGCGGTAAATTCCGCAGGAGATATCTTATCTTTGTTTTCCTCAGCTACTCTAATAATGCTTCTCATGATTTCTTTTCCGATTCTCGATTGAGGAGTGTCTTTTATTTTGATGGCCCCTGCAATTTCCTTGTCCGAGTACTCAATCTCTTTGTAAAAATAAGGATATACGAGCTTTCTGATATCGCCTTCTCCCGTTTGAATCATCACACAACGCTCTGCACCAAATCCAGTGTTTAGAACAGGATATTCTATGCCAAATTTTGCAAGGGAGATCGGGCTATAAAATCCTCCATCGCCCAATTCAATCCAGCTCTTTGTTATAGGATGGTGAACAAAGATCTCAAATTCTGTACCAGGAGCATAGTACTTTGAAGTTGTTTTTTTAATTTCAAATCTTACTTGCTCAAACCCTAGTTTGTTGAGCACCTTTTCAGCTATGCGCATACCATCCTCTAAAGAGAGTTGATCTGAGAGAACTACATAGGAAACCGTATATGATGAATAAAGGTGTGTTGGGTCGAGTTTCTGCTCTCTACGGAATTTCTCGCCAACTGTAAAAAGCTGAATAGGAAGTGGAGATTTATGTTGAATCTCAGCAAGAACAGGAAACCATAATGCGGTCATATGCGATCTTAATGTTTGATCGGTAGGTCTAGGTTTTATCCCTTTAAACTCCGTAAAAACCGAGTCGATTATTTTGGTGGCTTGTTCCTCACTTATTCCAAGTCTCAAAAACATCAGTTCTATCAAATCATCAGCATTTATTTCTCCAATCTTATACTCTCTGAGTATGTTCTTCAACTCTTCTATTTTGTCAAAACCAGGGATGATTTTCCGGATTTCTTCTACTTTCTTTTTGCTAAGGCCAATATCTGCACGAGGAAGGACTGCTAGATAAAAGACCCTGTCAAGTATTACCGCCGCTTCAGGACCATATTCCTTGTAGACCTCTTCATCCCTAACCATTACCGGCAAAATCATTTCTTCGAAACCCAATTCTACCAGTGCTTTCCTTGCCTTTTGTATGAAATCCAAAACTGGGTGTGTCTTACCGCCTTTTTTTAGCCTAAATTCTCCTTTCCTGCCTTTCAACAGCTTAACAGTATCTGCCCACGCTTTTTCATAATCTTCCTCAGCCTTTCTAAGGATTTCTTGAATGTTGAGTTTGGTCATTCTGTTTTTCCTCTCTTTTTGTAGCTTGGATCATTTTCTAAAGGATACAGATAAGAACCCTTCAATGAGAGACTTCATGATTTCAGTCATGAGTTTCTTGACTATGTCTCATCAATTCTTGTGTTAATTTCCTCATTTCCTTGACTAGTTTCTCACGTTGAATTGCATTCATAACGTCTCCTCGAGTTCTTTCGAGTAGGGCTCTAGCAATGTCGCATTTACGCCTTAGTCCAGGAACTAATGATTTAGGATATTCGACTGAAGATAACGACTCAAATATCTCTTCCATAAGATCCAAGATGTGTTCAGCATTTTTGACATTCTCTTGGCGAATTGCATTCAAACCGCTTCTACGTAGCTCACCAACTAGATCACCAATACCTGATAGATAACTCTTATACGGGACTCCTAGTTCTTCAGGCGTTAGGAAGACATTATCCTTCAGTAGCGAGATTAATTGTCTCCCCTCGGTATATTCTTGATAAGCAGTCATCATAAGGTTTGAATAGTACAGGGTAGGATGCTTCTCAAGCATTTCGCCAATTTCATCTAATCTTTTTTTTGCCTTTGAGGCTCTTTCAATAGCTTCTTCAAATTCAAATTTATGAGCAGCGCTAATTGCCTCTCCAGATAAACGTATTGAGTCCCAGACGCCTTCTAGAGCTTCCTTTTTTACCTTATCCTCTTCTTCCAAGATTATTCTTATTTTTCCGACAATTTCAGCTAATTTCAAAGAAATCAACCCCATTCTAGACGACTTTTACTGATTTCCTCAATCGACTCAGGAGAACCACTCTACTTGCGACGCTTTCATCAATGGTCTCATAACCGGATTCCTCACAAATCTTTTCCCCAAATTCCCTTACTGCATCGTGTCTTGGCATGCTATCAGAGGTAATTCTGAGCTGCGCCCCACCAACGAACATTGCTGCTTTCACTTCAACATAGGTGCAATTGGCTATGTTTATGAGTTTGGCGTATCCTTTAGGATTGGTCATGTTATGTCCTTCCAATATTGTTAATCTCAATACGGTCGGACAGCTGAAAGAGGGAAGCAACTCAATTGTCTTATTTAGTCTCTCCCAACTATCTCGCAGAAGGGATCTGGATACTCTTTTGTGGGTATATTCATCGGGTGCACTCACTGACACGTAAAGTTGTGTTGGTTCTGAAAGATTTGCCAAATGATTTGGCTCAGTGCCATTCGTGACTACAAAAGCCGTTAATCCCTTCCCTTTAATAATGTCAATCATTTCACTTAGACGCGAATATAATAATGGTTCTCCAGATAGACTTATCGCGAAATGGCGAGGCTCCATAGCTTCATTCCATTTCTTCCAGTTCACCTGTCTATGGGATAGTGGTTTATATCCTGTGAGTATTCGACGTTGTTCGAAAATGCATTCATCGACTATTGTTTCAGGATCGTCAGCTTTTCCATACCCTAATGTCATCTGATCCCAGCTGAGGTTGTGATCTTCAGGCATTGTGCGCCAACAGTAGATACATTGATTAGTACACCATATAACACTGGGAGTACACTGAATGCATCGATGACTTTCTATACCATAGAACTTGTGTTTATAGCAATATTCACCTTTGACTAGACTATTGTGAAGCCATCTGCACTTCTTAACAGCGCTATGTCTTCCTACTATATGGTACTTCTGTCTTTTCAAAACTGCTCTAATATCGTTTGGTATGACAATCTCATGAGATTTGCTGATTTTTAACACAGGAGAGACCTTCTTTGAATCATTTTTGATCTCAAGACCAGACAGAATTCGAATAAATAAGTAATTCGTTATGGGATTCTTGAATTAGGTGAATTAATTAAGACCTGAATTCCCCTGAAATTCAATCTGTGTACGGTTCTTCCGAATAGTCCTTAGGTTGCTCAGAAGATTCTGAGGTGTTTGAAGTAACCTCAATCTCTGTTTCGGTATCTGCCTGATAGTGGTCCACGATTGAGAGGGGGATCCAAATCAGATCCTGCCAAATCTCCGTAGACATCTACCGGCTCCGATAGATCATGAATAGGTGATTTTTCCTCAAGACCACAATTGCTGCAACGAATATCAGCTACCCCTTGAACTTTAAACATTTCTACACGTACTGCTTGTTTTCCACAGGCAGGGCATGCGAAAATTGAGGGGATTTTGGGTTTAGGTCTAGTTACGATCTTCTTCCTTCGTCTACGCCCCATACCTAGTCCTCCATGAGAGATTTTTAATTTGAAATGCTTGTTTTCCTTCTGCAAACGGTTATATTAATGAGAATTTTTTACCTTTTTAATTAATCTTTTTGCTTCTTTCTTTGGAGACGGTTTTTGAATGGTTGTAACATTGAATTCGAATTCTCCTGTGAATTCATTATGAACAACTCTTCCGGATAGAATGAGTGTTTTTCCAGTGAGATCTTGTAGCTTTTGATAAAGAGATTCATTCTGTTCTTCTTCTAGCTTGGAGGCTTCTTCTGGATCAATCCCAACCAAAATCTCTGCAACTTCTCCTATGAAATTGGCTCGGATAGTATCGCTACCATCATCTATTGTAGTGCTTACAACCATTCGAGGGAGGGATCTCTCTACAGGGCCACATTTCGGGCATTCGATCCCTTCTGTTGTTGTGGAGACCTTTTTAAAACAATTCGGACAAGCATTGTAAACAAGGTTTTTTCGATAAACTTGAACAATGGTAGCCATTATCTCGGCAATGTCCTGCTCTGAGAGTTCTGTTATTCTCTTTCTCGGCAATTCCGCTGTTATCTTTTTAGAAATGTCAGTTTCTGAGATTTCAACACCCTTGGGATTTATCTCAACTTCTGCCAGTCTGCCCAAATGAAGTTCAATCCCTTCGCCGATTCCGACTCTGGTATATGCATTCTTTATTAGAAGTATGTCATCCTTTCTCACAGTCCCGATTTCTTTGGTAAGATCGTCCCATGCAACAACGCGTATGCTGCCTGTCTCATCTGCTATCGTTAGACTAAGTAGTTGACCAGTGCTACCGTCACTTCGACTAAACTCGCGTATGTCTGAAACTTCTATAACTTTTCCTCTCACAGCAACACTGCTCAAATCCCGTTTAAGATCATCTAGAGGGGTGATCTCCACTTCTTTTGGTGAGATTGAGGGTTCGTCTTCAGGATTAATTTTAATGCTACCTTGTCGTCCGACATTAAGTGATAATCCAAAAGGTCCTGACCGAGCATATCCCCTTTCGATTAGGATCGTGTCTCCTGGTTTCATATCGGTTGCAAGATCTGCATGATCACTCCATAGAACCGTACTGATGGTGGCTGAATCATCCTGTATAATTATTGTTGCCATCCTTCCTTGGGTTCCATCTCTCCTGGCAAAATCCCTGATTTCACCTATAGATAATATTCTTCCCAGTACATTTACATCAAACATATCAGGAGACAGTTGAGAGATCGTAACTCTGCCACCAATCTCAACTTTTGGCAGATCCAAATCAAGTTTTGGATTGATTGAGATTTGCGTGTTAACTCCTGCATGCAGTTCTACACCGCCATCCCGTCGACTTCTGGTATACCCTCTTTCGATTCTTAACACGTCCCCGACTTCTACCTCTGAAACAACATCAACTTTGTCGTTCCAAAAGACGGTTCGGATTGTTCCCGTCTTATCGGCAGCAATAAGGCTTAATACTTGTCCTTCAGTCCCATCCTTTCTTTGAAATACTGAGCGTGGAAAAACGCGTTTAACCACTCCTGCTATGTGGATATCAAACATGTCAGGTTTTAATTCAACGATACTAACTCTTGTTTCTGAAACTTCAGGATATTCTTCAGAAGATACATCTTTGGGATGCACCACGTCGCTATATCGACCAAGATTTATCTCCAGCTGCTCACCCAATCCCTCTCGGGTATAACCTTTCAATACTCTTATTATTTGGCCTTTGCGTATTTTCCCATCGATGATCTTCTCGGCATGCTTATCCCAAAAAACCACCCTTATCTTTCCACTGCTATCTGCTAGTATTATGTTTGAGACGGTCCCTTTTTGTCCGTCGCTTCTTGTGAATTCCCGAACCGGATGGATCTCCAAGACCCTTCCAGTTATAGAAACATTACTCATACCTGTAACTAGGTCTGCAATCCTTAGCTTGCCTTCCTCGTAAGATATGCCCTCAAAAACATCAACACCCAGTTCCTTCGCAATAATACAAGCCGCTCCTTCATCAGTTATTAATCCGCCAAGTTCATCCTTCTTCTTTGTTACGCGGTCTAAGACCTTCTTTCTCGTTAATTTGCTTTTGCTGACAATTTTGCTTACTATTTCTTCTAGAGTTAGGTTCAAGATCTTTTTCCCCATTTCCTCTTAGAGTTCTGGACATATAAACGTCTCATCAGTAATCCGGGCAGGGAATGATTCAATCTGCCTAGATGTCTAATACATACTGCAATATGACCTTGCCACTCTCCCGTTTTATGTCCATTTGAGCATAGGTTGGTGCTTTAACCTCGGTCTTTTGGGCATGACGTTGAGGATTGAATTTCTCCCCCCATGCTTCGCAATAGAGCGAACATCTAGGAGCTTCTTTTATCTTAACCTTAAATTTAGCCAAGGCGATTCGTTCAGTATCAAAGATATAAATCAGCTCATCCAAGTAGTCGTATAGAAGTGACTGCAAATCTTCCGCCTCGATCTTGAATGTATACTCTATTTCGGATTTTAGCTTAGAGACATCAGTCATAATCTCAAAAAGTGCCCTTCCCGCTTGTTCGAAAGCTTCATCAATTGTTGCTCCCCAAGCCTGGATTAAGATGTCCGCGGTATGTTCTAGAAAGCGAAAATTGCCAACCAAATTGTGTACCTTCCTATAATCTCTGATGTCTTATCATTCTACCCTACTTCCGAGAGAAACAGTTTGATCAGGTGAAATTATAGAGACTTTGCCTGCATCAACAGCAGCGAGTAACATGCCGTGACTGACCAGCCCAAAGATTTTGGCAGGTTTAAGATTTATCAGAACCACTATATGTTTCTCTATCAGCTCTTCAGGTTCATAAAAGCTTGCTAACCCAGCAACTAGTTGCCTCGGCTTTTCTTCGCCCACATCGACTTCCATGCGTATCAGATTTTTTGAACCTTTAACACGTTCAGCACTCGAGATTTTGCCAATTCTGAGATCCATCTTCTTGAACTCATCTATCGTTATAATCATAATTCCCTCCTTTCGTAGTCAATGCAAATATCTTCAATGAAGTTTTTCACTCTATAGTTAATACTCCCTTATAGAAGCAAAAAAGAAGAATAAAAAAGTATTCTCTGGAATCTTCTGTCGTTCTCCAAAGCACAAACAGAAGATATCCTCAGACATTGATTATTGGACGATCTTTCAATCTTCTTTAGTCTACCCCCCGATGGGTGTCAAGTCTTTGATCATTTCCTTTATAATCTTCGCCGCGTCTTTCATCTCAAACAGGACTATTCCAAGCTTTGAGCCTGATGGAGCTAAAGCCACAAGGACTGAGGGGCCACACTCACTCATTATGGCAAAACCATCTTTGCCATTCACAATTACCTGATCTATATCTCCCCTTTCTAAAACTGATCCCACTCTGCTACCCAAACCTAACATCATTCCTGCCATTGCAGAAATGCCAAACTCGTCAATATCTTTCGGCAAGGCACTCGCCATTACTAGTCCGTCACGGGACACGAGAGCGCTTGCGTTAATATCGCTTCTTTTTTCTAGGTCTTCCAAGATGCGCTCAAGTTTCTTTCTCAAAGGCACAATCCTCTCAGGCATTCCACAACTCCCCTAAAGATCGATTGAACATTTTTTTTCGCCTAACGATTCTCAGCAACTCAATTAATGCTCTCTCAACCCCTTCCCTATTTATGGCCGAAATCTCGTGAATTTCTACCTCGTTTATCCTCAATATTCGGCGTATTTGCTCTGCTCTCAGTGCTTGGGGTACATCTTGTTTGTTCGCTACAATAACCGTAGGAACTCTTCTTCCCAATGCTATGTTTACCTCTTCCAAGAGAGCCAATGTATAGCCTACCTGACCGGGTCTTGTGCTATCGACTACAAAGAGAACCCCGTCACTTCCTTTAGAGATCGCCGATCTCACATCTTTGAACCACATTTGACCAGGACTACCAAAAAGAAAAACGTTCCACGCTTCATAACCATAAATATCTGGATTCAGATTTCGACTCTTGAATGACCGTACATCATATAACCTGTCTTTCTTGCCATGGAGCCATACCAGTTTCCCTAGGTCAAAACCCACCGTGGTCGAATATTCTCCCCACTCTTCGTTATACCCCTCGCGCTCCATACTACAAGCATAAGGATCCAGCGAGTGAATCAGAGTCGTTTTTCCAGCTTGGAAGGGGCCTACGACAAAGATTTTTATTTGGCGCTCGCGCATCAATTCCAGGGCATCCATATTAAATTCACATTCCAGTAATTCTTTCTCGAAATATTGTTCTCTTGTTTGCTTTTATTCTCCACCTTTCACAAATCCGGTCAGAAGTTGAAGGGCGAGGGTCACGAATTTCAGAATATCGAGTTTAAAATCTTTTTAAATATTTGTGGCAATCTAGTATTGTTCCAAATAGCCAAGGAGGTCTCAGGTATTAAATCGAATCGTGAAATGGTAATTAACATTGATGATGATATAGTCTTTCACGAGATCTTGGTTATAGGAGGCGGTTTGGCTGGTTTGAGATCTGCCTTGGAGGCGTCTAAGTCCGCGGATACGGCAGTGATAGCAAAAGTTCATCCGTTGCGATCCCACTCGGGGGCAGCTCAAGGAGGTATTAACGCGGCTCTATCCGCAGATGACAGTTGGGAAAAACATGCATTTGACACGATCAAGGGGAGTGACTATCTGGCGGATCAGGCTGCAGTGAAGCTTCTAGCCGACCTTGCACCCGAAACAGTCTATGAATTGGAGCATTTTGGCGTCGTTTTTTCCAGGAATGAAGATGGAAGAATTGCTCAAAGACCATTTGGAGGTGCGGGATTCCCTAGGACCTGCTATGCTGCTGACAGGACCGGTCATAACCTATTACAGACGCTTTATCAGCAGATTCTGAGAAATAACGTAAGGGTTTATGAGGAATTCTTTGCAGTTTCAGTCGTTTTGGATAATGATAAGGCGATGGGTTGTATTGTTCTCAACATCCCAGAAGGGAATCTAAAAGCCTTTACATGCGACTCTCTTATTATTGCAACAGGAGGCTATGGTAGAGTATATAGTCATTCAACAAATGCCGTAATCAATACTGGTGATGGTTGTTACTTTGCCTACAAAGCAGGAATACCCCTCAGAGATATGGAATTCGTGCAATTTCACCCCACGACCCTTTACGGCACAAACATACTCATAACTGAAGGTGCAAGAGGCGAGGGGGGAATACTCCTGAATAGGAGCGGAGAGCGATTTATGAAAAAATACGCTCCAGAGGCAATGGAACTGGCTCCAAGAGACATAGTTGCAAGATCCATACAAACAGAAATCGACAGCGAAAGAGGTTTTGAAGGAGGTTATGTACATCTGGATTTGCAGCATCTTGGTGATGAGAAGATTAAGGAACGGTTGCCAGGAATAAGGCAAATAGCCAGAGATTTTGCAGGTGTTGATCCCGTAAGTGAGCCCATACCAGTCCAGCCTGGACAGCATTATTCCATGGGTGGAATCGCTGTCAATTTAGATTGTGAAACCAATTTTCCGGGGATTTATGCCGCAGGGGAATGCTCTTGCATAAGCGTTCATGGTGCTAATCGGCTTGGTGGTAACTCTTTGCTGGAAACACTAGTTTTTGGGAAAATCGCTGGACGTAACGCAAGTACCCATGCCAAAAAGTCAAAAGAGGTTGATAAGAGGAAAATTCTTGAAGAACTTAGAATCCATCATGTTGAATTAAACAATCTCTTTGAAAAGGAAGGCCAACGTTCATATAATATTCGAATAGAGCTTAAGAAAACAATGCTTGAATATGCAGGGATTTTTAGAGATGAGGCCAAACTAAGGCAAGGTTTAGAGAAGATTCTGCGTCTTAGAGAACGATTTAAAGGAGTAAGGGTTTTAAATCTAAACCCAGAATTTAACTATTCTGTTATCCGAGTCCTTGAGCTAAATTCAATGTTGACACTGGGCGAAATCATCTGTAGGGCAGCTCTAATGAGGACAGAGAGCAGAGGAGCTCACTTCAGGGTCGACCACCCAAATAGAGATGATAAGAATTGGTTAAAGAGCAGTCATGCTCATTTCACATCTAATGCTCCAGATTTTACATATAAGGAGGTTAATCAAGATCTCTTTCCTGTTGAGAGGAGGAGATATTAGCTTGAAGTTGAGAGTCCATAGATTCAACAAGAATATGAGAGAAGCAAAATACGATGTCTTTGAGATAAAAGATAGGGCAGGTATGACCGTTTTAGAAGCCCTATTTCACATTCAGGATCATTTAGACGATTCTCTATCGTTTAGGTATTCTTGCAGAGGTGCAGTCTGCGGAAGCTGTGCGATGTTGATCAATAAGGTCCCAAGACTTGCTTGTAGAACGCAGCTTACAGAAGTCTATAGAAATACCAGTAGCCGACTTAAGCCTTTTCCACCTTTAACAGATGTAGCTTCGAATTGGAAAACAAACGAGGAGATCCTTGTCGAGCCTCTGCCAAACTTCCCTGTAATTAAAGATCTAATATACGATTGGAGAACTTTCTTTGAAAAATACAAAAAGGTATTACCTTGGCTTATAACCCAGAAGGAGCCACCTAAGAAAGAATATTTGATGAAGTTCGAAGATGTCCAAAGAATTGAACGTTTTGTCAACTGTATTTTATGCGCAGCATGTTACGGATCATGTCCAATAAATCATAAGAATAAAGAATATCTGGGACCAGCTGCCTTAGCACTTGCCTATCGATTCTATATAGACCCCAGAGACTCTAGGAAAGATAAGATTATAAGGAATCTGAATAACAAATCTGGAATACAAGGTTGTGAATTTGTATACAATTGCGTTCAAGTCTGCCCTAAGGATGTAGCTCCAGGCTTTGCCATAACCCTCATGAGACAAAGATCGGACGAAATTCTTGGAGATGAGAAGATTGAGAAAAAGGATTGAAAAAGATTCATTAGGTGAAAGAGAAGTTCCCTACGATGTCTACTACGGGATCCAGACTTTAAGAGCTTTAGAGAATTTTCCAGTTACAGGCTACAGAGCTCACCCTAATTTCATAAAGGCTTACGTAATGGTAAAGAAGGCTGCCGCCCTAGCTAATATGAAGCTGGGAGTACTAAAAAAGGACATAGGGAAGGCAATTTTGAAGGCATGTGATGAAATACTTTCAGAGAAACTCAGCGACCAATTTGTCGTTGATGTCTTTCAAGCTGGAGCTGGTACTTCGTTCAACATGAATGTAAATGAAGTGATTGCCAATCGTGCCCTAGAAATCCTAGGTCAGGAAAAAGGCAAATATGATGTGATAAGTCCGAATGATGACGTAAATAGAAGTCAATCAACAAATGATACTTTCCCCGCAGCCTCCCATGTGGCGATCCTGATTTCCCTAGATAAGCTTGTATCGGCTCTGGTTCATCTTCAAAATGCATTTGAATCAAAAGCCGAGGAGTTTAAATCAATTCTAAAATCGGGAAGAACTCATCTCCAAGACGCTGTGCCATTGACCTTGGGTCAAGAATTCAAAGCATATGCAACAGCAATCAAAAGGCAAATTTCACACATAAATGAACGAAGAAGAGATGTTGAAGAAATAGCTTTGGGCGGAACTGCCGTAGGCGTTGGGACGAATGCACCCGAAGGATACCAAATTGAGGTTATCGAGAGATTAAGAGAAATTTCCAATTTGAACGTTAGAAAGCCTGCAGATTTAAGAGAAGCTCTTCAGAGTCATGCCAAAATGGCTGCATTTTCCAGCTCTCTTAAGGAACTTTCGCTTGAATTGATAAGGATTGCAAACGATTTAAGGCTTTTAGACTCCGGACCGGCTTCAGGGATTAATGAGATAAAGCTACCTGCTGTTCAGCCAGGCTCTTCGATAATGCCCGGGAAAGTCAATCCAGTCATGGCCGAGTGCTTGAATATGATATGTTTCCAAATAGTTGGAAATGATTTAGCTGTAAGTATGGCTGTACAGGCAGGTCAAATAGATCTGAATGTGATGACGCCTGTCATAATCCATAATATCCTGCAATCTATGACTATGCTTTCAAATTATCTGCCTGTTTTTGCAGACAAATGTATTGAGGGCATTGGAGTCAACATAGAGAGAATTACAGAAACATTACACAGAAACGCAGCCATTGCCACACTATTAACGCCGCATATCGGCTACCTAAGAGCAGCCAAAATCGTCAAGGAATCATTAGTGACTGGAAAAACCATTTTAGAGTTAGTGCAAGAAAAAGGATTACTCTCGCCAGAAGAAATAAAAAGGATATTCGATTTCAAGAAATATCTCAAAGAGTAACATAGTTGACGCGTTATTAGGCGGATTAAGAGCGTGGCTAGAGTCCATCTAGGTTATTTTGATTGGAGCCCCGGGAGGGATTCGAACCCTCGACGTCTGCTTCTAGGCCAATTTGCCTTCTTGAATCAACAGCTCTCTTGAGATAAAGGTCATCTATAG
Organism: Candidatus Hodarchaeota archaeon; assembly: GCA_048886745.1. GTDB lineage: Archaea > Asgardarchaeota > Odinarchaeia > Odinarchaeales > JBHLKK01 > JBHLKK01. The sequence goes on from JBHLKK010000009.1 coordinate 37,395, forward strand.
CCTTACGAGGCTGCCGCTCCACCGGGCTGAGCTACCGGGGCTTCTGACTCTTCTAAAGTGATATGTCAAGACTTAAAGGTTTTGTCTAGCATCTTAGAATTATTAACCAAAATAAAGGTGTAGTGATTTGACCAATAATTCTAGGCAGGTTGGCGAGGTTGGAGAAAGGAAACTCATCGAGATGATTATGTCTATCCTGAAGCCTACTTCCTCAAATCTACTTCCTCATCCAGATGACGCAGTAGCGGTAAGAACAGGGAAAAGAGTCGTTGTTTTAAAAACGGATACTTTTGTCGGGAGTACAGACATGCCTCCCCGGATGACGTTATCACAGGCGGGTTGGAAATCAGTAATAATGAATATCAGCGATCTGGCAGCAAAAGGTGCAAAACCAAAGTATTTTCTTATGTCGTTATGTATTCCAAGAGCTTCTACGGTTAATGATGTCTTAGAGATCACCAAGGGAATCGATGCAGCAACATCCGCCTACGATATTGAGGTCCTGGGTGGAGACACAAACGAGTCGAGAGATATTGTTATAACGGGCACACTCGTTGGCGAGGCAGAGGAAGATGAACTTATGTCTCGTAGAGGGACTAAGCCTGACGATCTTTTAGCAGTGACGGGGGCCTTTGGTTATACAGGAGCTGGACTAGCAGCTTTAATAAAGGGATTTGAAATTCCCCAAAAGATCAGGGATCCCATTTTGCGTGCCGTGTTGAAGCCAATGGCGCCTCTAGCTGAGGGGTTAGCACTAGCACATTCTCAAGCAGTTTCTTCATGCATAGATTCTTCGGATGGTTTGCTCGCTAGTCTAGGTGAATTGATGAATGTCAATGAGGTAGGGTTTTTAATTGAGGATTTACCTGCGGGGAGCGAAGTTATTAAATTTGCAGAGATTTTCCAGGAAAATCTGGAGGATCTTGTACTCTCGGCAGGGGAAGAGTACGAACTTGTTTTTACGTTTCCCTCATCAAGCTTGAGTAGAGTTAAGAGGGCGATCAGTAGTGTCGGAGGAACATTTCAGATAATTGGTAAGGTAATTGGAGAAAAAAGAATTTTCTTGAGAAGAAATGGAGACACCGTAGAAATGCAACCAAGAGGATATGAGCATTTTAAGTCCTTAAAGCATAAACGAACTTTAACATAAATATATCAACTTTGTTCAAAAAAGATCAGAATGGTTAGCTAATAGAATAATCCCGTTATAAAAAAAAAGAGGGAGGCTAGCGTTTTCACTGGAGGCAATTTCTAGGGTACTATTTTACTTTGAATATCAAGTACAGACCGAAGATGATTTTCGTGACGAGATCAAGTACCCCGTACAAAATTGCTTCAACGAAGATGTTGATAACCCCAAATCCGGTAGGGCTTAGAACCCAGACTACGGGAAAGAGGGACCAAGTTAAAGTTACGAAAGCCAGTATCTTTGGCATGGAGGCTTTCTTGGCTAATTCCCCGCGGTTGAGTTCAAAGAGCATGGCTATGTAGGCTATTGAGCTTAGCCCAAAAAACCACCATTTCTCAGGTGTGGTTACATAACTTGCTAGGAACCCCGCCAACATTGTTAGACCTGTATAGAGCCCAATCTCGGCAATCTTCCGAGAGGATTCGCCTTTAAGTAGAGCAACATCAGTTGTCAAAATACTACAACTTCCGATGTAGAATAGCCATCTGGACCAATAGATCGGATCGCCGTTCGGCGCTATAACAATCGCGAGGCCTAATGCCATAACAACGTATGAGATGGATGTAATAAAGCTTACAAAGAGCTCTGCGTTGATCCCTGCTGTCTGCTTTTTTAGTCCAATTGACGCAAAGATCACCGTGGCTATTCCAAATCCAGCGGACCCTAACCAGAAGACAAGCGTTTCTTCACCAGCCATAGTATCGTGTCTCCAAGATTTTTAGTCTGATCGATCTTCGCTTCATTTAAGTATATATCGTTAGATTATAGATTCAGACTTCTGAAAATTCGGGAGAATATTCTTATAAATATAATGGTAGCCCGGAGGAGATTCGAACTCCTGTCAGCGGGTCCAAAGCCCGCTATGCCTAGCCGTTATTGGCCACTACACCACCGGGCTTCAGCTTCTGGTGTCTT
>JBHLKK010000010.1:0-38824 GCA_048886745.1 Candidatus Hodarchaeota archaeon
GGCGGCATGGTAATGCGAGACCACCATTTAGCCGTTGGTCGAGGGTTCAAATCCCTTCCGAGGCTCCACCTATAAAACTATGACGACACTCTACTTCTGCAAAAGCTTATGCTACTAGCAACTATTTGCTGAGAGAACCTAGGAAAGCTCGATGTGTGCATACTAATGTGTTATTTTAGACCATGGAAAGTTTTCGGCGTACGCTGGTATATAACAAAGCATTATAAGCGGTGGCAAGAGAGGCCCCTATGAGTATCAGTACCATAAGCACCCTGACAATGTCATTGGATAACCATTGTAGAAAGACCTGGGCGGATGTTGGAAGAACATCAGCAAAATGAGAAAAATCAAATGGAAAAGCCACTAACAGCCAAGCAACGCCAACTGCACTAAGACCCAATTGAAATACTTCAAAAGGACGTATAACGTTCTTGCGACCAACAATTCCTCTCATCATAGTTATTCCTAAGCCAAGGAGTGCGGGAACGAAGAATAAGAAGAATTCTACTCTTCCAAAATCTGAAGTGAAGAACCCTGTTGATAGAAAGTGATGAAGGAGGAAGTATATTAAAAACAGAGTAACAAAGCCAGCACCAAAGAAAATATCGAATAATCTATGAGAAAGGCTCATACCATCTTTCTTAGCAGCTGTTTCTATTTGTTTTTCAAACCAACTCTTACGGATTATCTCATTACTCATCTTCTTCTCAAACCTTAGAGCAATAAAAGAAAAGACCGGTCTGAATTAATTCGTGTCCAGGGTTATTTGGTTTTTGTATTGTTAAAGCTTGTCTCTATATAAAATTGTTTATAATAAACTTGTTTAGTAATGTAAATGAAACTGAGATGGTTTTTGACAGGAGTGGACGTTTGGAGGGACGGACAACTTGACTAATGAGAAAGCCAAAAGATTAGCCGCAGAAGAAGCCATAAAACATGTTAAAGATGGGGATATCGTGGGAATGGGGAGCGGAACAACAATAGCTCATGTAATTGAGCTTCTGGGAGAAAGAGTCAAACGAGACGGAATTAACATTTCAGCTGTCCCGAGTTCACACCAATCAGCCCATCAACTCATAGAGAATGATATACCCTTAACTTCACTAGACGAGCATCCTTCTCTAGACATTGCTATAGATGGGGCTGATGAAGTGGATCGGGCCTTAAATCTAATAAAAGGCGGCGGGGCAGCTTTGACTAGGGAAAAGATCGTCGGTGCTGCTGCTACAAATCTGATAATTGTAATCGATTCATCGAAGCTTTCAGATGGTTTAGGGGGAGTTCCTGTTCCGGTAGAAGTGCTGCCATTTGCCTATAATTTCGTAAAAAGGAAAATGCAAGAAATGGGAGGAAAAGTAAGCCTAAGGAACGCTAATCGAAAGCTAGGTCCGGTTATTACTGACAATGGTAATTTCATACTTGATGTAAAATTCGATGAGATTGACGAGCCATCACTGCTTGAAAGAGAATTGAACAACATCCCAGGAGTTATCGAGAATGGTATCTTTTCGGGTCTGGCCGATATTGTATACATAGGATATGCTGATCGTGTAGAAAAACTCGAAAAGACTTAAAACGATGGCGGGCCCGGCCGGATTTGAACCGGCGAATCAGTCCCACTTAGAAATTCTAAGTAGATCTACTGGCTTAGGAGGCCAGTGCCCTATCCTGGCTAGGCCACGGGCCCAATTTAGACTTTTCATAAATGAATCTTAGTTGCTCGCTGACGACTTTTAGTACTATATCAGTTACGTTCATATTATAAATTGTTTCTGCGAAGGATGGATTTGATGTGTTTGATGTGATAAAAAACACCAGAAAATGTCATAGAAAACTAATAAGAAACACATTAAATTCTTTGGAATGTAAAGAATTTAATAAGGCAATTCCATTCAGAGGATAGAGATATGCATTGGTAGGAGGAGTCTTTTTGGGCGAAGAGATCCATCTAAAGAACATTGAAAAACGGATTAGAGCTGTCGAGTTGCTGAGACTACTCAAAAAAACCCGTACCTATGATGATTTGTCGAAGACAACTGGCCTTCCAATAACTGTTTTGAACAGATACGTCAAAGGACATATACTTCCCAAGATTGAAAGAGCGGAGGAGCTCTTGGAGGGGTTTAGCAACGAACGTGAATTACAGAAGGAAATCAGTAAACGAATAAAATTTGATTCAAGAGGATATTTTGATAATACAGCGCTTCTTAGCGACACGTTGCTTCTCAGATTTATTGCGCGTATGATTGCACAGAAGTTTTCAAAAGATAATATATCTACAGTTTTGACGGCCGCAGTAGATGGTATACCGATAGCAACTCATGTAGCAAACGAACTGGGAGTCAATATTGTTATTGCCAAAAAGAGTAGAGAAGTCGGCATATCAGATTTCCTCGAGGAATCGTATATACCTAGCTTTTCAGGAGTAATGATGTCACTCTACATCCCGAAAGGTATGATAGATCCGAAAGAGAATATACTTATCGTTGATGATGTAATTCGATCTGGAGAGACTCAACGAGCGCTGGTTAATCTGGTAAAAAAAGCCGGCGCAGAAGTAGTTAGAATATTCGTACTAGTTGCAGTAGGTTCTTCATGGAAGAAGAAGGAGCTACTTCTTCCGCATTATCCGGTAGAGGTACTGGTACAGGTCAGAGAACCGTAAAACGGCTTTATCCAGAAAAGAAGATTACAGCAATTTTTGATTTTAGAACATATGTTCTAATACTTCGATCTAAAACAAGGATAATCATGATTTTGCACTCTTAATATACAACTTATAGGTAATAGTATATCTGGTGTTTCTTATGGATCTTGGTAAGGAACCTTGGAAGTCTACAATTTTATATTCCGTTATCGTATCAGTGGTTTCCGTGTTGGTCTGGATCATCGATGCCTATGTGTTCCCTGTCCCCTTCGGTCTCAGCTACCTATATTGGTCTACTACCGGGATGATCACCAGCTTCTATGTCATCATCCTTATCGCCCTGGTCTATTTTATGAAAACTAAGGAGGAATCAGGTGGTTTAAAGGAGACCACCCTCAACACCATAATGTTTGTCTTCATCTACAGCATCCTACTCTCCTTCGTGCTTAACTTATTCGACATCACCTCAGCCATAGCCCTAATAGCTAACACCCTGATCATGATGTACTACTTCTATAAACGCACCTAAAACAGCGATAATAAACCCTACTTTTTTTCATTGTAAAAAATTGGAGAGGAATTCCCACTCTGCTATTTTTCGGGGTTATGCTTGGTGATTTTATTTATGGCTTGCTGCTCACTATTCTTGTGATTCTCCTGCTTACTTCATCGCCAGTTAACGTACTTATTTCTGAAGGAGAGAAACTACCTATATCCAGAATTATAAGCGAAATTAGACTAGGCGGCGTTACATCAAAAGCTGGATTGAAAAGCTTAACTTCACCGTGTGAAGGTTTCGTCCTATCGGTTATTCTTTTTAATTCGGGCCATTGTACCTGGGCATCGGTAGATAAATCGCCCAGTTCTCTTCTTACCTTGGCCTCATAATTATAGAAAGCTGTCATCTCATGCCAGTCCCTTTCTTCAATAGGAATCCTATCACCGGTCAGGGACAGATCCAGCGTGGAATAAGAAGCACCAACGTAGAAAGGTATTTTGGAAAAGGAAGAGATTTTGGCAAGATCTAGAGTGCCGATTTTGTTGGCAACAGCCCCGTCCTTGGTGATGCGGTCTGCTCCTACCAGGATCTTGTTAACACCATATGTGTTTAGACTACTGGATACCATATTATCTGTTATGACAATTGTAGGTATATTACATCTAGTAAGCTCCCAAACGGAAAGTTTGAAACCTTGATTTCGGGGCCTAGTTTCCTTCGGAACAACCACAATATCTTTCCCGTTGGAATAAGACTCTTCAAGTATACTCAGTGCGCTACCTCCATAGGATGTAGCAAGAGAGCCAGCATTGCAGTGGGTTATTATGACATCCCCATCATTGATATATTCTGAGCCGTTCTTTCTAAGTTCTCGATTTATAAGAAGGTCCTCAACAAAAATGTCATCTGCCGCCTTTTTGACAACTGAATGTATATCCGTGCCATCGCCGCTTTGAATTGATTTTTTTGTCTCGTTGAATACCCGATCTACTGCCCACGATAGATTGACTGCAGTAGGTCTAGTAGATTTGATCTCCTCTGCGGCTTTAAATAGATGCTCGATAGCCCCTTCGCTGGCTTTGCCTGCAAATTGATTTATGGCAAGAACCATACAGTAGGCACCCGTACATCCGATGGCTTGAGATCCTCGCACAATCATCCCTTTGATGCCATTTATTGCTGCTTCCCTCCAATCTTTAGTTTTCCAGACTTCTAATTCATAGGGAAGCTTAGTTTGATCAATGAGATTCAATTCCTCACCCTGAGCATCATACCACAGAGTGATTGGAATGCCGGTTTTCCTATGTACGAAAGTCTCAACCTCAGAATTAAAAGATAAATCAAAAGCTCTCAGAACCCGTTCAAGATCCACTTTTATCTCCTCATTTTCTTGGTGATTTGGATTGAGGTTTATGCTTTTCTGAGCCTTTTAAAGCAATAACAAGCACTTCTTTTAATATCTTGACAATTTCTCTCGCGGTTTTTTGAATAATTGTGGTTAATCCTTCGCCAAAAGTTATGTCTTGTGGTTGGATACCCAAAAGAACAACTTTAGCGCCTGTGGTGCTCTCCAGATATTTGATTAGAATCGAGAGAGGCATGTGGTGGGTAGATAGAGAGATGCCGGTGATATTTTCAGTTTTTATCAGTTCACTAGTACCAGGAGGCTTTCCCATTTCTGCGGAATCTATGATCAAAATGTGAGTAGGATTCCACTTGCTCACAGGATCGATAAAGCTTTCCGGCACAGTACCACACTCAATAAGCTTAACAGGAGCAGGGACATTGTTTTTCAATCGTTTAACAATTTCCAGACCTACGCCGTCATCACGTCTCAATTCACTTCCAACACCCAATATTGCGATTCGCTTTGCACCTGACAGTTCCACGGCAAGCTCTTCCGTCAACATGAACTATGACCTCTACCGAAAGAATAAAGAATAGATTATTTCTACAGAAACCATAAAAGCCGAATAAACTTTGCGGTTCTAGAGGCAAAAGATGAACTTCTAGTGGGGATGAAATTGGAAGAGGAAGAAGAAATCACTGAAGGTGTACTGATTGACAATAACGTAATTGTGAGCGGTGAAAAAGCAACAGCAACATACGAAGCAGGTTACTATGGAAGCATCTTAGAGGAGGAAAAGCTTGGTCTCGAAATAGTAGAAGCTTTGCTGCTAATTGAACGAAAAAGGCTCAAGGTTCTTGATGAGAAAGGACAGGAGCTTGACTTTCAGAGTATTCTCAAAGGAACACTGGATGTAGACCCAAGGATATGGACGAAATATCTTGTCTATCGGGATTTACGAAGCAGAGGATATATAGTGCGTTTAGGGTATGGGAGCGGGGTTGATTTTCGGGTTTATGAAAGAGGAGCGGTTTTGAACGAAGATGTGGCGAAATACCTTATACATGTTGTAGTCGAAGGAGCGCCTTTAGAATTGGCAAGCTTGGAAAAGATAATAAGAGCAGCTACAAGTTCTAGGAAAAAACTCGTACTCGGTGTCGTAGATAGACAAGGAGAGACTACATATTATTTTGCAGCCGAGGTTAATTTCTAGGAACTAATGAAAACACTCAGAGAGGATTTTAAAATAAGGCTAATTTCGGTCTTTTCCCATGATATATAGAGTGGACTACTCTACCTTCACGGGAAGAGCTTCCTGCGAGTCCTCCCAACCCATATGGGAAACTTTCGTTTTACGTTTGGCTGTTTGTCGCAGATTACCAAGGAATTCTTGGTAGCCCGTCCACAGGGCATTCTGTGATAGGTAACGTTTCATGATGTTGACAGCACTATTCTTATCCCTGTCTATCATGTTACCGCAATCACAATCCATAATTCGATTCCAAAGTTTCATATGATATATCATTGTATCATAATGTATGAGACTATAAAGACTCACCGGGTTTTGTCTCAACTGTCGGAAGGTATTTCTCGCCAATAAATTTAAAAAACTACTTATTGGTTAAATTTATCACAGTAAAAGAGCAGGCGAAATCCATTGTCAAAGTTAATAAAGACCGTTCGTGGAATGAGAGATTTTTTGCCAGAGGAAAAAGCAAAGCTGGATCATGTAATTAATGTTGTGAGGAACCTCTTCGAGAAGTATGGCTATGATGAAGTCTCGATGCCAATAGTAGAAAACTTTGAATTACTGGCAATGAAGGCTGGGGAGGATATTAGAAAGAGAATGTTTGTTTTTGAGGACAAAGGCGGAAGAACTGTGGCTCTCAGACCAGAAATGACCCCCTCTGTTGCGAGGTTGTTTATCGATTCTCTAATGAAGGCAGTACCAAAACCAGTCAAACTGGGCTATATAGGACCATGCTTTAGGTATGAGGAGCCTCAGATGGGTCGTTATCGAGAGTTTTGGCAGGGAGGTTTTGAGGTATTTGGTTCGCCACACCCCGAGGCAGATGCCGAGATATTAGCCATAGCTCACGACATGATGACATCATTGGGATTTGAGAAATTTCAACTGAGATTGGGGCATGTCGGTATTATTCGGAGTATCCTTAAACAAGAAGGTATTGAAGAGGATTATCAAGACAGAATAATGGGAATGATTGATGCGGACAAAAAGACAGAAGTGTTTGGTTTATTAGCCGAGCTTGATACTTCGGAAAAATGCATGAAATCATTAACGCAGTTGCTGAAAATCAAGGATGAAGATCTAAAGGGGGGGCTTAAGAAAGCCCAGGAAATCGTTGGGGATTTTCCCAATACGAGAAAAGCGATGAAGAATCTGCATCAGATAGTTGAAATAACTGAGGCACAAGGGATAATAGGCAAAATACAGTTGGATCTCAGTCTTGCCAGAGGACTTGAATATTATACTGGAATGATTTTTGAAATCTTTGCAAGGAAGCTGCCAATAGCGATTGGAGGCGGGGGAAGATACGATAAACTCGTAGAGCTTTTTGGAGGAGTCCCTACTCCAGCTGTAGGCTTCTCCCCCGGTTTGGATAGAATAGCTCTGGCTATGGATAAAGAAGGGCTATTTGCGGATCTCTCAAAGAGAAACAAGGTACTTGTAGTGCCAGCTTCGGAAGATGTCTATTCGCATGCAGCAGGCGTTGTACAGGAACTACGAAGACAAAATATACCGTGTGAATTGGAATTGATGCGCAGAAGCCTTAAGAGAAGTCTTTCCTTTGCGTCTAATAGTAATTACGATTATGTGGTTATAGTAGGTAAACGAGAAATGGAAAAAGGAGAAATTACAGTAAAGAATTTGAAGACTGGAGAGCAGAAAACTGTAAGCATTGACAAGGCACACAAAGAAATACCAAATGTGAGTAGAAAGAATACAGGAGAATAGATCTGAACAGCCTAATTGGTGGTTAATTGAGATGAAGAAAAGCATAGAAGGGAGCGTTGCAGAGATTCAAAAGAAATTCAACATCATTGGACGGGATAGTGAACTCAGGAAGGCACTAACATCAAAACTTGCAGGAAAACATCTTCTTCTGGAGGGAGAAGTAGGTGTAGGCAAAACCGTTCTGGCTGAGGCCGTCGCCAGGCATTTTGATCAAGAATTCTTCAGAGTTGACGGCGACGAGCGATTCAATGAGAATAAGATGGTTGGAGTTTTTGATCCACCACTTGTCATAGAAAACGGATATAGCTGGGAGTCCTTTATGCCTGGACCTTTAACCAAGGCCATGAAAGAAGGGGGAATTCTTTTCTTAAATGAATTGAATCGGCTTCCAGAGGGTACCCAAAACGTCTTACTACCTGCAATGGATGAGGGAAGAATAGGCATCCCCAAACTTGGGGTCCTTCACGCAGAACCTGGTTTCTACATAATTGCTACTCAGAATCCAGAAGAACATGTAGGGGTGACTACGCTCGGAGAAGCATTGAAAGATCGTTTTGTCTGGATAAAATTAAATTATCAATCTGAAGATGATGAATGTAGAATTACCGAATTGCGATCCAGTAGTTCTAATCGAGAAGTAGTCCGCAAAGCTGTAAAAATCGTAAGACTAACACGGAAGCACCCAGATATTAGACGGGGTGCATCAGTCCGGGCAGCCATAGATATTGCAAGCATAATGAACTATTACGATGACCACGATGAAGAAGCGTGGGTAGAAGCTGCGACCTCGGCCTTGGCAATGAAGATAGAAATGGAAGATAGCGTTGAAAGGTCACTCGAGGTAGTCATACACGACATAGTAATGCAGGCGCTCCAAGATTTTCCTTAGTTGAGGAGGAGAAATCCTCCGATGACACGGTCGAAAGAGAGCCAGTTATATTGTCCGGTAGAATCTCTGATGAAAAATTGCTCGAGGCTGAGATCAGAATTAAGGGGAAATCACCCAGAATCTACAGAAAATTGGCGCAGAAACTGGATTATGCATCACTTGTTCATTTATCAAATCTGGCAATTGAATACGAGAATCTGTCTGCTCTGGTGAATCTGGCGGGTATAAACCCACTGGCAGTCGCAGATGTCCTCTCTGCAAGTGAAGGGGTACAATTGGTGCGTCAAAAAATTAGTGAAAACTCCCCAAGAGTACCAGAATTGTATTTTCTCCTCAGGGGAAATCTGTCAGCAAGATATAAAACCGTTTTTAGAAGATTGGCCAGAGTATCAATTCTAAAAGCATCTATTAGATTGAGTGGAAGAGGCATTAGGGGAGAAATAACAAAAAGAGTAAAATACACCCCATGGATGGCAGATTTTGACATGGAAGAAACACTAGAAAACTATCTTGAAAAGAGATATCTTACTTATGACGATATCGTTGGATTGGATCGCAAAGAATCCAGGAAAACAGGCGTGTTAATGCTCGATACAAGTGGCAGTATGTCCGATAAGAAAATCATAAATGCAGCATTGGTAACAGCGGTTACAGCTTATCATATGCGAAATGATGACTATGGAGTTATTCTTTTCAACACAAGCGGAACAGTGCTCAAGCCAATCGATAAAAAAGCTTCCACACCAGCTCTTATAGACTCAATATTAGATTCTGAAGTTGCAGGTTTTACCAACATTTCCGATGCATTGAGAAAAGGTTTTTACGAGTTATCTAAAGTCAAGACCAAAAAGAAATGGGGGATACTTATAACGGATGGAATTCACAACTATGGAGAGCCCCCACAGGATTTCGCGGCAAGTTTTCCGGTTTTGCATGTTATTGGGCTGCCGACAGAAGAGTCGATCGGTAGAAGAACATGTGAAAGTCTATCAAAACTAGGAGGAGGCAGATACTATCAGCTCCAGAGATATTCTGATATACCACGAATTCTTAACAGAATCTTGAAAAAAACATAAGAAACTAAACAAAAAGGAAGATGAAAGAGGAGGGAATATTGTCCGGAAATATAATTGAGGAGAAAGAGGAGCATTTATCAGCGTTGGCAGTAAATCTGGAAAATGGAGTAATCCTCGCAATATCTGATGGTGAATACCGAGTCGGAACCATAGCTATAGGTGTACCATTAAGCGTTAATGAAAAGAAGACGGCAGCAGTAACGTTTCCAGTTTTTGGAACGAGAAACGAGATCTTCGCAAAAAGCATGGCAGAGAGAACTGCCCATGAGATGAATAGAATTGCAGTTGTAATTATCAGTCTAAAGAAAGCAGAAGAGGATTCAGCAAGCGCATATAAATTAGTTAAAAGAATACTCGACAAAATCAGAACCTAACACGAAAATAACTGAGAAAAACGGTTTTAGAAATCTCTAAAGGGTTTCATGTGACGCCCTTTCGATTCTTTCAACTATACTACCGATAATCGGCAAAAGACGTGTTGAAGATGTCTGTCGATCATAATCTTTATATATTAACTTCTTTTCCCAACTTTACTATAATTCTGTTTGCACTGTTTTTATACAGATATAAAAGACGAATGCACCTAGATTCCAACGTTTAAGCTTTCACCAAGGTGATCCTATGAGAATAATAGTAGCAATTACTGGTGCCTCAGGAGTAATATATGGCATACGTTTACTCGAGACGCTTCGCGATAAGGATATTGAAACAGCTTTGATTATTTCAGAAATTGCCGAGGAAATCATTGAATTCGAAGTTGGTCGAAAACGAGAAGAAATAGACAAGCTTGCATCAAGATCATACAAGACGGATGATTTTTTCACAGAACTTGCTAGTGGGACATTCTTAGCTGATGCGATGGTCGTTATTCCTTGTAGCATGAAAACGCTCTCTGCAATAGCAAATGGCTATTCTTCAAATTTAATAACAAGAGCTGCAGATTGTGTTTTAAAAGAAGGTCGAAAACTAATCCTGGTTCCCAGAGAAACGCCACTTCACGCGATACACTTGGAGAATATGCTACGCGCAAAGCAATCGGGAGCAATCATCCTACCTGCAATGCCAGCGTTCTACCACAGACCCAAAAGCTTGGACAAACTAATCGATTTCGTTATAGGCAAGATTCTGGATCAGATAGGCATAAAACATAATCTATTTGTGAGATGGAAGGGAGGTTCGAATTATGAGTAGTCTGCGTGGATTTATTGAGCAGTTAAAGCATGAAAATGATATTCTTATAATAGAAAGAGAGGTTTCTCCAGTATATCAAATAGCAGCTTTAATGAAAAAACATGACAACGGACCGGCCCTGCTTTTTGAGAATGTCAAAGGCTCAAACATCATGATTGCGGCAGGTACGTGTGGAACCCGTGACAGGCTCAGTAAGGCTCTCAACATACAAAGACAAGATATCTATCCGACACTTGTAAACGCGATGAAACAACCCACAGAGCCCAATAAGATTAACGATGCGCCTGTAAAGGAAGTAGAGGAAGAACCAGATTTAACCAAGTTTCCAATTGTGACCCACTACGCTGAAGATAAGACTCCATATATAACAGCGGGTGTGGTCTTTGCACGCGACCCCGAGACAGGTGTACAGAATGCATCGATCCATAGGCTAATGGTAATGGATAGAGATCATTTGGCAATTCGTATTGTGCCAAGACAGCTATTTGCAATTCACAGGAAGGCTAAGGAGAAAAAAGCTTCACTAGATATAGCCATAGCAATAGGACTGCATCCAGCAGTTATGCTTGCCTCCTGTGCTTCTGTTCCCCTGGGAGTAGATGAAATGCAGATTGCAAATACGCTACTGAAAGGAGACTTGAGAATGACGAGATGTAATACTGTGGACATTATGGTTCCAGCGGATGCTGAAATCGTTCTCGAGGGGCGGATAATGCCAGATGAAGAAGTGGATGAAGGACCATTTGTAGATATAACAGGTACATATGATGTTGTGAGAAAGCAACCCGTAATAGAAATAGCAAACGTACTTCATCGTAAAGAGCCGATCTATTCTGCTCTTCTATCGGCGGGGTCAGAACATAAGCTGCTAATGGGACTCTTTAGGGAAGTGAAGATATGGGAGCAGACTAAGAATGTAGTCCCCGATGTAAGGGGGGTTAACCTTACGCTTGGAGGTTCTGGTTGGCTCCATGCAGTAATATCAATCAGAAAGCAAACCGAAGGAGACGGAAAAAACGCCATATTGGCTGCATTTTCAGCTCATGGCTCACTAAAACATGCAGTAGTTGTTGACGAGGACATAGATCCATATGACATGGATGAAGTTGAGTGGGCCATTGCCACAAGAGTGCTGGGAGACAAAGACATCCTTATCATACCAAATATACGGGGATCGAGTCTTGATCCTATGGGAGATCAGGAAAGAGCACTTACCACAAAGGTCGGGATCGATGCTACACATCCTTTGGATATGCCAAAAGAGAAGTTTAGAAAGGCCAAAATACCTGGCGAAGAGGACATATAGAGGGGCAGAATTTGTTTCTAACAAGAGAAGAAGAACGAATGTTCGAGGGAGAAGAGGGTCATGCAGTCCAAAAAGCTATGAAGCTATTGGTAAAGCTTGGGGAAGTCTTTGGCGCAGAAAAATTAGTAAGAATAGAGAGTAGTCAGATATCTGGAATCTCCTTTAAGAACATTGGCGATGCAGGGTTGGAATTTATCGAAGATATGCTGAAAGCCGGCGGATCGATAAAAACCCTAGCAACACTGAATCCAGCAGGCATGGATTTACAGCGATGGAAAGCGATGGACATTCCTGATAGTTTTGCCAAAAAGCAATTAAGAATCGTTTCGGTTCTTCACAAACTTGGGGCAATACCTCTATGTAGCTGTACTCCATACATTGCAGGAAATATGCCGCTATTTGGAGAGCATGTTGCATGGGCAGAATCCTCTGCAGTTTCTTTTGCAAACTCAATTATTGGTGCAAGAACAAACCGTGAGAGTGGGCCTGCCTCCCTTGCTGCATCGTTGACAGGCAGGACGCCGCTATTTGGGTATCATCTCCCCGAAAATCGGCATGGAACTCGCCTTATTAAGGTGGAAGTAGAGCCCAGAAGTGTTTTGGAATATGGCTGCCTAGGATATCTGATAGGAGAAATGCTTAGAAATGAGGTTCCTGTTATCGATGGAGTTGTCTCGCCTTCGGTCGAAGAATTGAAAGCGCTCGGTGCGGGAGGAGCAGCATCGGGAGCAATAGCGATGTATCATATCAAAGGCATAACGCCCGAGGCTCCAAAAGAGGGCGAAATTAGAAACCTGGAAAAGATAGAGGTTGAAGGAAAAGACATTAAGAATGTTGCCAACAGACTATCATCTTCAAAGAGCGAGGATGTTGATATCGTAACCGTGGGTTGTCCACACTGTAATCTAAATGAAATTGGACGTATTGCGGGAAAATTATCGGGAAAAAAGATTAGGGAAGATAAAACACTATGGGTATGCACATCTGCCTTAATTAAATCGCTTGCTGATCGCGTTGGTTACGTAAGGAGGATTGAGAAGGCAGGGGGACTTGTCGTTGCAGATACATGCATGGTCGTTGCGCCCTTGGAAAAAATGGGATTTAGCGGTTTGGCTACAAATTCAAGCAAGGCTGCGCATTATGTACCGTCAACATGTAAAACCCCAGCTTTGCTTGGATCTCTGGACAAGTGCTTATCACTGGTAACATAGAGGTAACAGATGGATATTTAGAGCGTTTTCAATATTTAATTGGGAGAGATATGGATTCTTCTGGAGTGATTCCATGGTTGAAAGGATTTTGAAAGGCAGGGGAATATCTGAAGGAGCAGCTGAAGGAAGGGCGTTGGTATCCAGAGAGCCCATTTCGTTCTACGGCGGAGTTGACCCAAACACAGGAATCGTTATCGAAAAAAAACACGAACTAGAAGGGAAATGTGTAAAAGACAAGATTTTGGTATTCCCGTCTGGGAAGGGCAGCACTGTGGGGGCATACACAATTTACCAAATGAGTAAAAAAAGAACAGCCCCACTAGCAATGATTAACATAGAAACAGAGGGAATTATTGCGGCGGGTTGTATATTAGCGGGAATTCCTTTAGTCGATATGTTAGAGAAGAATCCAATAAAGATTATTGAGAATGGCGATTTTGTGTATGTCGATGGTAAAAAAGGAACGGTAGTCATCAAGGAAAAAGACGGTTAGGGATTCTTACAGCGATATCTTTGCGGAGTAGGGAGGTTCGCCCAGCGTTTCGATTGCAGCTTTGGATACTTTATCACGATATTGTTCTTTGGTGTAAACTCGGAGTATATTCATAAATCCTTTCATCAAGTTTATGATTTTGGAAAGATCATTAAGACGTCTTGATATCTTCTTTCCGTCTCTTGTTTCCATAAAAATGGGTATTTCCATAGGTTCAAGCTGAATAGAATGCCTATAGGGAACGGATGATACCAGCGGAACGTCTATTAAAACATCTTCTGCTGCAACCCCTGCTTTTTGAGCAATCTCCCCTTCAATCTCTTGCCTTACGGTAACATTTACAAAAATGTTGGAAATGAATTCTTCTTGCGTATAGAAGATTTGCTCATAAACACTCTTGAGCAATTTCCGCTTTTCCAACGCCGAAATTACGGAATTCGATGCGCTACAATTCTTTAGAGCAGTCCATGTGGTATAGTCATCGAGATTGAGGTAATCTAAAGGAGTCTTGATGTTTACCAGCCCACATTCGTCTTTTGCAGCCTCTAATGCCTGAACCATCATTAATTGTACCGCACGGGCCGTCTTATGAAAATAGACGCTTTTAAAGGACTCAACCCGTGCAATGATAAAGGCCTCCAGCGTGTGGAGCGCTGTCAGATTTACGCTTAGATTTCCATCAAAAATATCAAGAGTATAGATCAGCCGGAAAACATCAACAGAGTATTCTGCTCCGGTATGATAGGAGTCTCGAACTAGAAAATCCATCTTGTCAACATCAACCGCACTGCGCAGAAATTGATCAAGAAAAGGTCTTTTGGTCTCATTTAGCTTTCCTACAGCCAATCTTCCCAACCTCTTGGTATCAAACCCTAATTCCTGCAGCAGATCCTTGAGTTCGGAGTTCTGAATAAGCCAAGTAGTCATATCCTCGTGAGTCTTATTCATGTATTTCATCAATAAGGGCTCAAAAACGTGAGAGAAAGGGCCATGACCCACATCGTGGAGCAGACTGGCTAGTCTGAGTTCTTGTACGTCATCTGGACTCAGGGATGAAGAGAGATTATCCGCCAGACGGCCCCCCAAAAACATCGAGCCTATAGCATGCTCAAAACGAGTATGGTTTGCACCTGGATAAACATAATCAGTTCCCGCAAGCTGTTTTATTCTTCTCAACCTTTGGACGGGCAGAGTGTCTATGACTTTTTTCTCAATATCGTTAATGTGAACATACCCAAATACTGGATCTTTTATAAAACCCCACCATTTCTTTGACAAATTATTACACCCCATCAATTAGTGGCGAGTTCTCTCATATATTTTTCGGGCTTCTTTCAAGGCTAAAATCAGTTATTCTTTCAGGAATTGATTTCGTTAGGCGTTCCGCGAGTCCGTAGCTCAAAACAGGACACCGCTCAAGACAGCTTTTGCAGCGGTTGCACTTTTCTTCATCTATCCTAGGAAACCCTTCGGCAATCTCTATCGATTTATTGGGGCATTGTTGAACACATATTCCACAACCGGAGCACATCACACTCTGTATCACGAGTCTGATAATTCTCTGAACTGCATTACCCAGATTCTTTTCATCTCTATTGTTTAGGAGGATCCTCACACTACCATCGGCGAAAATATTCGCAGAAACACCGTCTTCCGAGGTCGATACAACACCAAAAGCGCGACTATAACTGACCCCCCCAAAGAGTATTAACCTATTGGCCACTTTTTCTAGGTCAAGGGCACAGCCAAAACGACCTTCTAGTGAGTAGGACCCGTCCGAACAGGGACTAAATCCGTAGGTAAAATCAAACGCGATATTGTTGTATGTTCCAGAATCGACAGGGTGTAATTTAATCCCAATTTCTCTGGCCATACGGAGTCTCTCGCCGGTCAATTTCTTCCATCTCCAGAACCCACGAATTGCCCACTCATCGGAAAGTCCATGCCGTCGGCTCCAGCTAATGAGGAAATCCATCCATTTACTATACAGATTTGGGTGTACTTTTTTCAGATTTTCAAAATCGGACAATTTAGCCGCCGGACAGTATACACAGCCAATCCGTTCATAGCCTTTGAAATAAAGAGGATTCAGAGGTGCCCTTTTGCCATAGATATACAACCAAACGTGCAAACTTGTCCAGTTCTTAATGGGAGTGGCGTTAATCTGATTAGGAATATACGAATTTGTCCATATTTTCTTTTCACGCGATCTCGTTATCGATTCGTACCTCCTTTGTCCAACAAAGGTTAGAACCTTTCCATTGAACTCTTCATCAATTAGTTCAGCAACATTTGACAGTTTAAGTATCTTGCAACAGAATCGATAGTCTCTGGCAGGCGGACCAAAGCGGTGTAGTTCCTCCCAGAAAGATTTTCCTGAGTTCTTAACCACAAAGCGACCGATTAGCCCGAGTTTTCGGATAGAATCATAAACGTATT
The DNA here is from genome assembly GCA_048886745.1 of Candidatus Hodarchaeota archaeon. Classification (GTDB taxonomy): domain Archaea; phylum Asgardarchaeota; class Odinarchaeia; order Odinarchaeales; family JBHLKK01; genus JBHLKK01. Next base: position 16,077 of record JBHLKK010000010.1, read on the forward strand.
CTATGGTCTCGGGGAATTCTATCCCCGTATCTATAAAGAAAATGTTGAAATCGGTGTTTAGCACTTCAGAAACTAGTAAAAGCGTGCATAAACTATCTTTACCCCCGCTGTATGCAACCGCTATAGGCAATTTGTATTCTTTTGCAACAGAACCTATAAATTGTCTTGCTGATCTTGCTCTTCTCTCAACTATTGCTTTATTTGCCTCTGTGACATCTTCCCAGCTTTGACCCCCAGGCAGGATCTCAGGATCGCAAGGGGAACCGCTTCCCTTTGATTTTACGACCATACCTCTTTTAAGGCTGGGAATAACTTCCCCATCGACTTTTGCCCTACCCACCGCTATTACTTTGCGATCTTCAGAGAGCACAACAACGTAATCATCTTTTGCTATGCTCGGGTCAAAATCAATAACACCCGGAGCAAGTATATTTGCACCATTTACTATTGAATTGACTGCACCGGCATCTACCCTAACCCACTTTTTACCACCATAATGGAAGAGTATCCTCCCCCCAACTAGTTTGGGCGCAAAACCCCAGGCCATGTGCCTAGGATCGAAGAAGAGATTACCAACAACCTGTCCATCGACAACGACTTCATCGCTTCGTTCCAAGGCAGAAACTTTATTCAACAGGATGATTTTGTCTTTGGGAAGCATCTTAAGCCCGATTCCTCTGCCATACTTTCTTTCTATCACATCCCTTAAACGGTTCAAATCCGCCTTAAAAGCGGGTCTAACATCGCCCGGTGGATTGATCTTGACCTTGGTTGTTGGGCTCCCACATAGATCACATCTCTTAGCCTCTAATATAGGGAGGTTGCAGCATTTGCACCAGTTCAAAAGCAAGGGACCAAGGAACGTTTTTGGCACAGACCCCACCGACCCATAACCAATATCATTCTGCCCTAAGTGGCGCTCACTATTTAAGGAGTTACGTTTAGTTTAAACGATTTTTTACTTTTGCGGTCTATACTCCGAAAATTTTTATTAGAACATATGTTCTAATAAGATTCATGGCAGGAATTTTGTATACTTATGATGTTGTTTCCGGAAAACAAGAGGATCCGCGGAGAACTAAGTTTAACAAAGAACTCTATGGGTATAGATATAAATGGGAAACAAAAACCGGATTGAAACAGAGCCGGAAACCAGGGTTGTTGACCACAAAGAACGGTCGGAAAGTTGCGGATAGTGTTATACTCGTGTCCAACGACTACGAAATGGAATTTGACGATTTTTTTGAAAGATATTCAGATGTAGTCGATGTTTACAAGTTTAAAGTGACAGACTAATTAGGAATTCAATTATTGGAACTCACATTCTGGCAATTTCCTCGGATAAAATTATTAGAACATATGTTCTAATGAAGAACACACCCCTTTATTTCCTGTGGAACAATACCGACTTTTGAAAATCATCGGCTCAGATAAATTTGAGTTTTAGCTTAAGATTCGTTCACTACAACCTATAAATATAAGAAGATTCAATAAAGAACAGAGTATTTTTTATATATTATTATTATTTTTGTCTGGTGTTTTTTATTTTTCCATCGGAAATTAAGGGGTGGCTGGGTAAGCTTAATAATTCTTGGTTGCTACTTCTTTATAGTAGGATCTTGGAATGTTGTGTTATGTGGGTGATATCTGGTGGTTTTCATCGAAAAATTAGCTACTGCATTAAAGTCTGGAGATCGTAAGACTGCTATTTTACTCTTGACTAAGGCACTCGAAAATCCTGGTCGTGCATCCATGTGGAAGAAATTGGCCTGGAGTGGTTGGTTGAATGCCTTAAAATCCTCATCCTCCGGCGCCTTGGTTACCATTCTGGTGAAGGAGGCGCCAGCTGACATTAGACCCTATGCCAGGTTCCTCAGGAATATCAGGAAAAACATCCCGAAAGTTGACCCGTCGCAAGCTGCTTTCGCAAAAGATTACCTGGGCGAGTGGTTATCTCTACTTCAGAAGTATGAAAAAATTAAACCCGAAAAATCCTAGGTTTTACTATCCTGAAATTTCATAGTAGACTTTAGGCCTTCCTCTTTTTTTTGAATGTTGTGTGAATTTATAGACTTTGTCTTTCAGAATTAGTTTGTCGAGAGTATCGTAAAGTGTTGTTCTTGGGATCCCCGTATGAACTGATAATGCTTCTCTCGTAATCGGTCCTTGATCTTTGAGCACTTCGAGCACATAATCCCTAAGGTTATCAGTAATCTTATGCTCCCCGCCGACTGTATAGGTGTACATCCGTCTTTCTGGAACAGAATCCTTTTCCTTATCCTTGGGCTTAGACATCTTCGTTCCCGGTCCTGGATTTATCTGAGAGGCTGTATATAAGGAGATTGGAACGGAGTATATAAGTATTGATAATATGATGAATTTTTCTTTCTTTTTTCACCAAATTGGCGCGGCATATTTGATTCGTATTTTCGAGCAGGTATCAGTCTTTCGAAGGGCTAGCGTATGACATGAGGGATGATAGCTTTCTTTTTGCTATTGCGGTTTGCAGACGATATTTTCGTTCGGCCCTTGAGCCAGATCTATAAAGTATTGCTTCATTATATAGTCTTCCCAGATACGTTGAAATAGTGTTTATTGCTATGTCTTCTTTGTAGGCTTGTTGGTATATTTCTCGAATGTCTCTCGACGTAAATGAACCATTCCTAAAATTCTTTATCAAAAGAAGCTCAATTCTCTGTTTCTTAGATAGGGAGTCCAGCTCGATGTAGTCTTCGAGATCTTGTTTTTCCTTAACTTCTGGAGTGGGACCAATCGTTTTAAAAATATAGTTCTGTATTTGTGCTGATAATTCCCTTATCTCCTTTGATGGATTCCCTTCAATTGTTACCATTATCTTCTCTGAGTTGCGGTTCATGGCTTCTATTCTTACTTTGAATTTCTTCAATACCATTTTCTCCCATCGAGCACTACTATATCTACTCTATCAACTTATTATTTATGTTTATCTGTGAACAAAGGTGACCAGTAAAATTCCGACAAAAACTATTTTTTGAAAATATGACCTCTTTCCGGTTTTTTCGAATGATCACATATACACATTTTGTGAACATTTTGTTGATGTTTAATGAGCGCATTCTTATTTTTTTTCAAATGAAAATACGCAAATAAGGCTTCTTACCAAATTGTACCATTATTTAGCGCCAATGGTTAAAAATCCGTTTTTAATCGTTAACTCCTTCTCGTCGGTTCACAGCATCTGGCGCCTAGTGTGAATGTGCTTATTAAATAGAAAGCAATGAATCCGAGTTAAGAATAAAGCATCGCATTTTTTGGCGCGTATGAATCCTTATATTTTTAGCCAAACTGAGATTGTTCCCCATTATACTAATTGCTTTTCGCAGCAAGCATACCGCTTAAAAATGAAAAACATACTAAATGTTTTACCTTCATTCTTGGTGGGTCTGGGAGGGCTTAATACATGGTCTATGGTGAAAGTCTAGATGAAACCTTCGAGAAGTTCCTTTCTGGCAGGGTATTCAAGAATCGTGATGTAATGCGTCCGACATTCGTTCCGAAGGAACTTCCTCACAGAGAAGAACAGATTACCAGAGTTGGGGTAATCCTCGCATCGGCACTGAAGAACGGTACGCCCTCCAATATTTTCATTTATGGTAAAACCGGCACAGGCAAAACAGCTGTAACGAAGTATGTGCTCGAACATCTATCGGATAAGAGCCTCAAATTAGGAGTCCCTGCCCCTATTCATGCCTATATTAATTGTCGTATGGTTGATACTAATTATCGTGTTATGACCATCCTCGCAGATATCGTTGGTGCGAACATACCGAGTACTGGTCTCTCGACCTATACCGTTTTCTCAGAATTCAGAACGAATCTTGATTCCAAAAAACAACTCATGATTATAGTTTTGGACGAGGTTGACATATTAGTAAAGAAAAGTGGTACAGATATTTTGTATGGTTTGACTAGAATAAACACTCAGCTTAAGAAGGCGAGTGTAAGCATCGTTGGAATTACAAACGATCTTAAGTTTAAGGATTATCTGGATTCCCGAGTTTTGAGTAGCCTTAGTGAGGAAGAGATGGTCTTTCCCCCGTACAGTGCGTTAGAACTTCAGGATATTCTTAGTCAGAGGGCTGAAATGGGATTCTATGATGACGTAACGGAATTTGGCGTAATCAACCTTTGCTCTGCTCTTGCGGCTAGGGAACACGGGGATGCAAGAAGGGCCTTAGATCTTCTTCGTGTTGCTGGCGAGTTGGCTGAGAGAGAGGGTGCTAAGAAAGTTACGGAGAACTATGTAAGACGTGGTTTGCAGGAGATCGATCGGGATACGATCTTGGAAGCTTTAAGTACTCTTCCTATTCAACAGAAGCTTGTATTGTACAGTGTTTACATACTCGAAAAACACGGCTATTCGGAGATAATAACTCGGAATGTTTTCAAGGTATACTCGGATCTATCGCAGTTATTGCACATGGACTCTTTGACGCAGAGGCGTGTTAACGATTTGATAAATGAACTCGATACGTTGGGTATAGTGGGGGTCAAGGTGATTAGTCGGGGTCGATATGGCAGGACTAAACGAATAAGCCTAAGCATTACAAACACTCAAGTCAAGAAGTCGCTGGAAAAGGACTACAGAATCAAAAAATGTATTGCCTATATTCCGAACTTGCCTCATGAGTAAATTTCCAATGTCTGCAATGTGTTTTTCTATTGTATGAAGATATATTTGTTATCAACCATACGAAGTCGAGGAAAAGATATTTGAGGGGTCTGTCATGCCGCTTGTTGGGGCTTTCATATTACCGCACGGCTCGATAATTTTGGATCCCGAGAAAAAGAATATTCCAAAGGAAACGATAAGGCTTCATGAAGCGATGATTAAAATCTCTAATACGGTGGCTGGCCTAGAACCAAATCTGATTTTCCTAACCACTCCACATGGCATTGCGTTAACTCATGATTTTGGAATCTATTTGAATGAGGGTGGGAGTGGAAGCGCGGAATGGGATAATGAATATATGGATTATAAGGTTCATGTGAAATTTGATCAGAAACAAGCAAGTAAGATGTTAGAATATCTCAGCGAAGGCGAGGGTTCTGTGAGTGGGATATCCGCATATGCCTCGGGTGTTGATGCCCCCCTAAGATGGGGAGAAGCTGTGCCTATGTGGTTTTTGAGGGGCTTGCCAAAAAGAGCAAAATATGTTGTAATGTCTCAGCCAATAAGAAGATATTACGAGGCAGAGAAGATGACATATGAATCTTTGACCCTCGGGAGGAATCTTAGATCATTCTTCGAACCGCTAGAGGAAAAGGTAATCGTAATTATTAGTGCAGATCTTGGTCACACACATTCGCCTGACGGGCCGTATGGCTTCTCAGAAACCGCCAAAGCTTTTGATAATATGATAGAAAAGTGGGCTTCCACATTGGACCAAGAGCTTCTGCTAAGAGATGCTAGTCGAATGCTAAAAAAAGCGCTGTGTTGTGGCTACTTGGGGTTTGTGATTCTTCAGGGCATGCTTGAAGGAACTGATTTCCGACCAAACATCTTGATAAGATCAAGTCCTACTTACTATGGGATGATGGTTGTAGAATATATCAAATAGCTCAAAATGGGGAAGTATTATGATGTAGCATGGTGTCATACATCATATGATGTTTCCATAACGTAATATGATGTCATACTTTGTATGATATAATCAGATACTGTCCCTATTATCTTCAGTCGCAAGTTTCTAGGAAGTTCATTACTAACGATTGATGAGACTGAAGATTGAATATGTGTGCCTTCCCTGGGGTTGGGGTTATTCCGCGCCTTCTTTGATAGTCCGTTTGGCTTTGCCAGGTCCCAGAGTTTATTAGTGTTACGTTTCTGTATCTGCGTTGCCCACTTATATGCACGTGTCCTGCATGAAATACATCAGGTATTTCTTCAATGACAAGCCAGTCCTGTTGTTCGGGGGCAATCTGCACTATGTTCCCAAATTGTGGTGCCAGATGCCTGCCTATCAGAAGTTCTTTCATCACTTCTGCAGATTTATTCACATTAATCCTGGGGATTGTTGCGGCCACATCATCCAAGCTTCTCCCATGAGACACAAGAAAGTTGACCCCATGTAATCTGATTTGCGATGGGTTACCCAACATTCTTACATTGGCTATTTGATAGAGTGCCTTTGCATATTTTTCTGGAATTGCTGGTTGGGGCAATGCTTGTCTTGTCGCATCATGATTCCCAGGAATTATTATTATTTCTACATATTCCGGTATTTGCTCGATGAATTCAGCTGAAGCGTTGTATTGTTCGTAGATATCTTTGATAGCCAGTTCCTCTTCTTGACCCGGATATATCCCAATACCATCTACAACATCTCCGGCGATGATCAAATACTTTATCTGGCCTGCGATTTCTCTTTGCTTTCCGCTTCCTATACCTCCCCTCATCCAAGATATAAATCTGTTAAACGCATCCTCCAGGAATGTCTTATTCCCTACGTGAGTATCGGATATTAACGCTGCACATACTGGAACATCTGCTTTCTTGGGTGCATGGTGCGTAGGGGTATTTAGCCAAATTATATCTGTCGTAACCAAGAGATTGTTGTTCATAAAACCTTCAATACATATGACCTGATCGAGCATTATACGCGTTGCCTTTTCTGCAAGCTGTTCGTTCAGCATAGGAACAATGGTCTGAATACTTGATTGTGGGTCTTCCATCTCCAACATCAGTTTCCCGGTTTTAGTCGTTCTTTTAGACGTTACCATTCCGACGATTCTTACTGTCTCCTTGTTTTTGTAATTAGAGAGGTCTGCTATTGGTACTACATTCAGATCTCCTCTTTGAAGAAATAGGTTGTACAAACGATCATACCTGTCCCTGAAATATTTCACGAAATCTTCTACCCTTCCCCTCCCGTGTAACTTTCCTGTTGGATCACGGAGGATCTCTGTTTCTGCATCAATCTCCTTTGCAATGGGCTTGAATTTCCTCCTACCAGTGATGCTAACCGGTAAGGGTTTGATTTCCTCGGCAGGCTTCTTTCTTTCTCTGAATGGTACTTCTTGTTCAATTAGCTCTTTGGTAATGACTAGCGGCTTATCGGCCATGCCTTTTATCTTGGTGATTATTCTTGCAATTATTTCCTCCGGATTATCTATGATGCTCAAGGAATTTAGCGCCTCGGGTGAAAGTTGAAAACCCTCATCCAACACCTCTTTCAGCAGCTTGTCTATGTCACAACTCAATATTCTTCCCTTCTACAATGAAAAACTCAATACATCTAATTCCTAACAATCTTTTCCCTAAAATAACTTTATGGTGAGTCTCTGCACACCCAATGAGTGTACCATTCAATCATATAATGTAATATAATGTAATATAATGTAATATGTGAGAATACGTTATAGGATGAATTGAGAGCCTTAGAGATGAAACTTGGGTTTGTAGCTATCGATATGGTCGGAAAACCAACCAATCTTGCCAGGTGTACATTCCTTGAAGGTAGCTCCTTTGGCTCGGAGTCAATGCATGAAGATGCGTATATTCCTTATTCAAAAGTTCTTGAACAACCTATTTTCGTTACCTTTTTTATCCATCTTTCCTGCTCAGTTGTGATCTGCTGTTGAAAATTATTCTCATGTTCCTGTTGTTTGGAAAGAAGTTTTCGTATATGGGTTGGCAATTATGCGCTCCTTAGCCTAACCGTTATATAGCGCTTTTAGTACTCTCTAACGCGCTTAGTTTTTTAAGTAAAGGATGCATATCTTTTCTTGCCAAAACTTGTAGGTAATACATATTCCAATATGGGATAACGTATTACATTGGAATATAACAGATTACGAATATTGTGAGGGAAGTAGATGCGAGAACCATTTTTAGATAGAGTAAAAGATCTCGCTGCAGCTAGAGAAAAATACTATGAACTTCTAGGATGGGAGAGGCCTGCTTTTCCCGATGCCGAACTTCCTGATCCAAGAACATATGTAGATAATAATGAGGAAGCTATTATTCAAATAGCTCAAGCTCTGAATGGTGAAAAAAGTCAGATTATTCTCATCTATGCCGATGCGGGTATTGGAAAATCTTGTTTTAGACGTGAAATGGTAGCGGAATTGGAAAAGGATTCTGAAATCAGAGAGAAATTCAAATTTATAGTTGTGGACGATCCTGGACGGTATACTGATCTTCAGCTCCTACGGCTGGTTGGTGACGATCTCGGGATAGACTTTGGAAGCAAATGGAATAATCGGGAAGCCGTAGTCTCCATAATCCTTCAAGAAATTTATGAAATCTCGGCGACTAAAGGGATGCAAACCCTTGTAGTCGTAGATGAGGCTCAGAAACTCAGCATACCGAACCTTGATACGTTGAAGCAATTTAGTGATATTGAATATGGCGGACGAAAGGCTTGTAAGATCGTCCTTTTGGCAACAAATGAAATCTTCCGACGCCTTTCTATCCCTACTATGGAACCCCTTGTTGATAGAATATTGATTAAATATCTGTTAAAGGGTTTTGACTTCAAAGAGACTGCAGAATTCGTAGCTAGGTGGATCGCTTTTGCAAAGGGTGAAGAATACAAGGAAATTAGTGGTACCACAATATATCCGTTCACGCCAGAAGCTGTTGAAACGATACACAAACTTAGCAAAGGCCATCCACGGACTGTCAGGAAATTGTGCGCTTTAAGTATCGATATTCGTATTGAAAGTCCGGGTAGCGATTTATCGATCACTCCAGAGATTGTGGAAGCTGCCATGCAAAGACTAATATAGCACGTATTCCATTATCCTAGTTTGTATTACATTGTATTCTAACAGAGGATGGTGGGGGATAAAAATGGCAAGAAAGAAGGAAAGTCAGGACGTTTTTTCATCCAGATTTAAGAAGGTCGATGGTGGAAAATCATCAGATATCGCCAGAAAATGGGATAGTATTGTAAAAGATCGAGGTAGCTCAAAGTCTCGGTCTCCAGGAAAGGATGAGTCCATTGGAGTCACCGAAACACCAGAAATGATAAAAATCTCAATCTGGATACCGAAACACATAAAGAAAGATGTCGATAGGGTTGTGGAAGCTCTCAGCGAAGATTTTATGGCAAAACCCTTTGCTAAACCTTCCGTTATCATACGTGAAGCTCTTGAAATTGGTTATCCTGAAACCAAGAAACGCATTCTCGAGATGTTCGATAAGACTTTGTAAGCTAATCTATGGTGTGTTGGCTTTTCTTCTATTGAGATCTGACACCCCAATTTTCTATAATGATTACTTGCTATTTTCGCTGATTTTATTCCTAGGGAAGTATCTTCTTGTCCACAGGCCTATTTTTACTAAGAGGAGCATTATGGGAACTTCCATAAGAGGACCTATAACTGTAGCTAGTGCTGCGCCTGAGCCAATACCAAAAAGAGTTGTCGCCACAGCAATAGCAACCTCGAAGTGACTACTGGAGCCAATTAGTGCATTGGTTATTGACGATTCATATTTCCAGTTGGCAAACCATGAAACTACATAGGTTAAAGAAACCATTATTGCGTAACCAAGCAGTAATGGTGCTGCAATCAAAGCTACAGTTAAAGGTTGATTAATGATGGTCTCTCCTTCCAATGAGAACATAACTATCAATGTAGTTAGTAAGGCAACGATCGATATTTTTCCCCAAACAGGCACATATTTCTCGTCAAACCATTCTTGGCCCTTGTGTCTGATGACTGCCCAACGTGAAATCGATCCACTTGCTACTGGGAGTACTATAAAGAACATGACGCTTAGGGCAATCAGATCCCATGGCACAGGAATAGCACTCACGCCCAAATAGAAAGCTGCCAACGGAGCATACAGGACTACCATCAGAAGGGCATTGATTGCCGTGTTCACAAGTCCTTGCCCTAGGTCTCCACGAGCGAGCATAATCCACCACATGACCATCGCTGTGCAAGGTGATATGCCCAGCAAAATGACTCCCGCAATGAAGCCAGGTTGCCCCGCCAGAAGTGTGTTTGCCAAAAGCGTTGCCAAGGGCGGATTGATAATCCAGTTTGCAGTTATAGTTAGAAGAAGCGGTTTCGGATTTTTTGAAGCTTTGACGACATCTCCAAATCTTATTCGAACCACTGTGGGGTACATCATGAAGAACAAGCAAATGCCAATAGGAATGGACAAGTGACCGATCTTTAAAGAGTTTAAATACTCTCCAAATGCAGGAAGGAAACGACCTAGCAACAGTCCAATAATTATACATATGGCGATCCATAACGTCAGGTATTTCTCGAAGATGCCTAGTCTTTTCTCGTCATCCATCTTAACCGCAACCACATGCTGACTGCAATCAAATTCATAGAGGTCGATTTATCCTCTAACTGCAACCCTAGGGAAGGTTAAGAGAGGAGACTTAGTCAAATATAAACTTTGTTGAAAATGACATATTACCATATATTCCGTTGTCATACAAACTATTCCATTGTCATACAAACACCCTCAATGGGACTCGGTCCTAAAGGGCGGAGATGAATTGAGCGGTCCTTAAATAAGTCTGTACCAAATATTCCAACAGGTCTAAAGGCACACCTCTCTCTGATGTGGAAACGGTTTATGACCGATGGGGAGAATAGGAATGGATGAGACAATTTCTATGGCCCGACGCTATATGCGGATTACCGGGCTGGAGCGCAGTAAACCTCCCCTTGATTTGACGTGTGATGAAGCTAAAGCCCACAAGGAAATTGCGGTCAAGCACAGTCAAAAACTCCTTCTGTAAAGGAGGAGTGGTTTACACCTCATAATCCGTTTCTATTCCTTCCTTTAGTGCTAACGGTTCTCCAAGCTTTTGTAATAGTTCCTTAATGTGTTCTTGAAAACTCCTTAGCAATTCCGTTTCGCTTTTCTTCGACTTTCCTTTTTGATGTTTATCCCAAACCTCTTCATAGGTCTTGACATACTCTCTCAATTCTTTTGCCAGAACCAGATATGGCTGCAATTTGGGATCTTCGAATACACCCAAGTACCCTAGGAGGATTATGGTATAGATTGAACGGATCACATTCCGTCTGGCTTGTTTCAGAACTCTGTTGAAGGCACCTCGTGATACTCCATCCCCGGTTTGCACTATCTCTCTTTTAGTCTTCTTTCCTTCATTCTTAGATTCGACTTTCAATCTTCTCAAAGTTGCCTTCTCTCTGTATGTCAGTTTCTTGTGTGAAACCGAGTCCGTCATGAGGTCCAACAAAAGCGTATTTAGCTGTATTTCTGTTAAATTAGATTTGGGAAGTAATATTTTTGTGATTGGATCCTTTAATTGTCGTCTTATCCAATATTGAACTTCATTTATCGTTTTTTCGGATGATTTTTCGACCCCCAATTCAATACCTCCAAATGGATACAAAATTGTAGACGTTTTAATCCTTCTAAAAGCTTTCGATAATCAAAAAGCACTGTAGACTAATAACCCATGCCTATTGATTTTACCATGATTTCTACCTTTGCATTCAGTTCAATTAGGTGGAACCTGTATTACCTTGTCCTATTATGTATTCCATAATATTCCAGAATCGTATGTTGTTTCTATACTCTGCGTTCTAGTTTTGCCGGAATAGACTATATTCTCAAACGTTGTTGAGAACAGATTGACACATTTCCGGCCTCAACTCATAAGGTTAAACTCTTATATATTCAGATAGTGGATAGGTCGTTTCGTAAGGAAACAAATTGGGGGGGATGATTCATGTTAGAAATACCTTCATTTGTGAAGCGAGTTGTCAATACATGCCTAAGAATAGGGAAAGAGGATAATGTTGCAATCTACGCATACCCTCACGAACTTAATCTTGCAAAGGCCTTCTTGTCCGAGTGCAGAAGATCTGGAGCTCAAGCAATTCTGCAAATCGATTCAGACGAAACTTTCTATGATTACATGCTCAGCCTTCCTTTGGACTACTTAAAAACGTCCAACCCCCTTGAACTAGCGCTATTGGATGTACAAACTGCCTTAATCAGCATCTGGGGCCCTGAGGATCCGGAAAGGATGAAGCAAATCGCCCCTGAGAGGTGGGCTGCAGCTTCCGAAGGAGGGACGCCTTACCGCGATAAGTGGCTAGAAAATAGAATTCGAACCGCAAATATTACTTCAGGTCTAGTTACACCCCAAAGAGCAAAAGCTTATGGATTCAACTATGAAGAATGGAAAAAGACAGTTACCAGTTCTTTAGATGTAGAATATGAGGAGATTCAGAAGCTGGGAACCAAGATCAAGAATGTCTTGGAAAGAGCGAAGAACGTCCGTATCACAACCCCGAAGGGAACGGACATTAGTTTTAACCTGGAAGACAGACCCGTCTTCATCCATGATGGCATAGTTGATGAAGAGGATATTAAAAGTGGAAACATAGAAGTTGCGTTACCTGAGGGGGTTGTTGGAGTAGCACCTTCGGAATCAAGTGCAAATGGAATATTTGCCTCAGATGTTCCCCAGGCATTTGCAGCCAGGCTGGTCCATAATATTTCGTGGAGATTCAAAGATGGAAAAGTAGTATCCTTTGAAGGAGGTAGAAATATAGAAACAATGAAATCGAGCTGGCAGAATGCAAAAGGCGATAAAGACAGATTAGGAACATTTCTGTTAGGACTAAACCCCGAAGCCAAAACTGGTTTTCTTGAGAGCGATATTGTCCTCGGAACAGTTACGCTAGGGATAGGTGACAATAAACTACAGCATGGAAAAAACGAGACTAGCTGGTATCAGCAAATCACTGCCACTCAACCAACCATTGAGCTGGATGGAAAAACATTTATTAAGCAAGGCAGGCTAGCAACCTAATTTCTATTCATATTCTTTTTTTATAGTTCTAATAAAGAGTAATATCTTAATCTATAGCACTGCAATAGGAGGCCATCAATTGAGTGAAATAAAACTGAGTTCAGTAGATATTAAGAAAAGACCTGAGCATCAAATAATCATCGGGCAGGGGAAACCTCTCTAAGATCAATAGGTAGGGAGGCCCCAATTTCTCAGTAAAACTTACCGATGATTTTTTCAGGGCTATTCAAATGTCGGTTCCGGGAGCAACTACTGGTGAAGTCAAATTTGCCTGTGCAATGAATGAAGCGGATCCTAGACTTACTCGTGTCAATAGCAACGACCCCGAACTAGAGGAATTGGCAGCTGAAAACTGCAGAAATATCGGCGCAAGTCATGTATTTGTAATCATAATCCATGGAGCATGGCCAATTAATGTTCTAAATAGCATCAAACTACTGCCACATGTTGCTTCAATCTATGGGGCAACTGCGAATCCCTGCAAAGTGATAGTTGCTGAAGTAGATATCGATGGTGTGGAAGGTCGCGCAGTACTGGGGTTTGTGGACGGACAATCTGTGACAAAAATAGAGACTGATGATCAACGCAAAGAGCGCCGTGAACTGGTTAGAAAAATCGGGTACGTTCTTGGGTGATTTCTCTCCCTTTTCTCTATTTTGTCAAATAGGGATATGACTAAAAAGAAAAAGAAAAAAAGTTTCCTTTACGTCGAAGAATATTCTTACTTCTTCTTTTTGACAGGTTTGGCACCTTTCTTACCCAGTGAGATCTCAACTGCACTGACGTTTGCCGTTCCGCCTTCTGCGGTGTTAATCTGCTCAGTGCTGATCTTGATGTCCTTTACGTCAACACTGCTCATGAATCGATTCCTGAGTATCTCTGCAACATCAACTGCCCGACTAATCGCACGGCCTCTTGCCTTGATGACTATTTCTTCCATGTCGGTCTGATTTAACTGAGTTACGCATGCCAAGACGTAGTTCATAACTGGCTTGTTTCCAACATAGATTACATTCTCTGACATTAGACTTCACCCCATTTTAGCTCTGATTTTATGGTTGTAGTTAGGAACCTCCTAAGGAGGTGATTGTTATTTATAGTATCTTCTTAAAAATCTTGCGTAAAGAAACAGATAAGTGTCTTAAACCTGCGTTCTTCTATTAGGAGTGTAATACATTATCCTACAGCATCCTATTATATCCTATTATGTAGTATGTCAGCAAAATCCTGGTTTTCTTTCTAGGTCACTTCTGATTGAGACAGCCTCGCACTAATCCCTTTCCAGTTCTCTTCTATCTGATTTCTTATCTCTTTAATATCGTCATCCGTAAGTTTCGAGAATCTTCCCTGAAACGTCAAATAGTCCTCGATAGGCTTTCTTTTTTCTGAATCCAAAAGTCTCTTACTGGGCCCTGAAAGCTTGAATTTACCATCTTCCACTTCAAATAATACCCATATACCAGTCTGAACTGCCAATTTCGCCAAAGTAACCGTAAGATTTGAATCGAATCTCCATCCTGGGGGACATGGACTTAGTATGTGGATGAATCTGAATCCTTCTTTTTCTTTTGCCTTCTTGACCTTCCTATAGAGATCTTGCGGATATCCAATATTAGCAGTTGCCAAATAAGGAACGTCGTGAGCTAAAACAATTGCATCGAGATCCTTTTTCGGTAGCTTCTTTCCACCCGGTGTTGTGGTTGTCAGCGCCCCATAAGGAGTTGCGCCGCTGCGTTGAACTCCCGTATTCATGTATGCCTCATTATCATAACATATGTAGATCATGTCCGTTTGGCGTTCCGCAGCACCGCTCAGTGCCTGAAGTCCAATATCAAATGTTCCTCCATCTCCTGCCCACGCTACCACAGTAATATCCTTTTTCCCTTGAGCCCTGAATCCTGCTGTAACACCGGTCGCCGCAGCCGCAGCCGCTTCAAAAGCAATATTAAGCAAAGGCACGCCGATAGCAGTTTTTGGATAAAGACCTTGAATTATGGTGCTACAACCTGCGGGTATAATCAGAACGGTCTTCTCACCCAGAGCTTTTAGCACATGTCTCATTCCTAACACAGCGCTACAACCTATACATGCACTATTTCCTTTATACACAAGTTCCTTTCTCGGAAGTCCTAGTATTGAGTTCATTTAATCTCACCAATCCGAAGTCCATGCCAATTGATATCCTTTCCTATTTCACCTGTTTCTGCAGCTTCTACTGCACTTAAAACCATCTTCTTTATGTCAGAGGTTTTTACATCTCTTCCTCCTATTCCTGCGATGTTTTCCAACACTAATGGGTGTTTTTTATGATTGTATAGTGCTGTTTTGATCTCTGCGGACGCGGCACCGCCCATTCCAAACGATATGTTCCTATCTATCACTGCAAAGGCCTCAACTCTGCCTGCCAGTCTTTGGAAGTCCTCCTTAGGAAATGGTCTGAAAACCCTTAGCTTGAGAGCTCCCACTTTGTATCCTTCCTGTCTTAACTCGTTGACAGCAACTTTGGCTTGACTTGCAATAGTTCCCATGGATACCAAAAGCAAGTCTGCATCTTCACATTTATATTCTTCAACCAATGCTCCATGTGATCTACCGAATTGTTTGTGAAACTCTTCTTCAACTTCTCCAATGACTCTCTTCGCATTCATCATAGCTTCGTGAATCATATAACGATACTCGTAATACCAATCATCGGGGCTGTTAACCATAATGATGTTACCATGGGTTGCTGGTTTGTCAGGATCCATAACAAGTTGCGTGTCGGGATTTGGCGTATAGTCGGGCATAAATTTATCGACTTTTTCCTGACTAGGTATGCTTACTGGGGCAGATGTATGAGAAATGATGAACCCGTCGAGGTTTACCATGGCGGGCAACAAAACATCCTGATTCTCACAAATCCGGTGGCATTGTAGGATTGTGTCGAATACCTCCTGATTGCTTTCGACATAAAATTGAATCCATCCAACATCTCTTTGTGATATGCTATCGTTATGATCGGGCCATATATTCCACGGAGGTCCCATGGCTCGGTTAACATTTGCCATAACGATGGGGAGCCTAGACCCACTCGCCCAATGAAGCATTTCATGCATCAGAGCCAGACCATGGGATGATGTTGCGGTGAATGCTCTGGCTCCAGTAGCGGCAGCACCAATGCAAGCTGCCATAGCGCTGTGTTCGCTTTCAACACGAATGTATTCTGCTTCCATCTCACCTTCATCTATGAGATCTGCTATTGCCTCGACGATTGTAGTTTGAGGTGTTATGGGGTACGCCGCAATGACTTGAACTCTCGCATATTTGGCAGCATATGCCGCTGCCGTATTTCCTGTTATAATATGCGCTTTCATTTCTGAGAGCTTTGTCTTCATTTCTCATTTTTCCTCCCGCACCATTTCTATGCACTTGGACGGACATTCTTGGGCACAAATACCACACCCTTTACAATACGTAAAATCAGTTTCCGGATATCCTTCCTTTCCTTGATCAATTACTCCCTCTGGACAATAAAGCCAGCAAATCATACATTTGTTGCATTTTTCTTTGTCTATAACAGGTCTAAAGGTTCTCCAGTCTCCGGTTTTACCATAAGATCCTATGCCAGGCTTTGATAAAGGTATTGCGTCAGGTCTGAGTCTTTTTTTCTTTTTCTTACCCCTTGCAGTTTTTCCTAAAACTAGACTCTTTTGACGGGTTCTAGAAGTCAGTTTAATTCCCCCTAGTTTAAGATGTTACCAACCTACACTGTTCATAAGCTAATTCTGCTGCTTTTATATTTCTTTCTCCGGCCTTGCCCTTCCATTTATTGCTTATCGCTTCCTTAATCCTCTCTAGTTTCACTAACCCTGTTGCTTTAGCAAATGCACCCAACATTGGTGTGTTTAACACTGGAGATCCTGCTATTACCAAACCAACTTTTAGTGCTATGGCTGTAGCATCAACAGTGTATATCTTCCAGTCTTTGTTCCTCCATCTCTTTGGTATCTCTTTTGTGTTGGCTACAATGATTCCACCTTTTTTCAATCCTTCAGTGACATCAACGACGTCCAATAGAGTAGGATCCAATACTATGATAGCATCAGGCTCATAAATCATGGATCGAGTGTATATAGTGGTCTTTGATATCCTTGTAAATGCCTTAACAGGTGCCCCCCTCCTTTCAGCACCAAAAAAAGGAAAAGCCTGAACACCCTCGTAACCGTCTTTATATGCGGCATCTACGAGAATATGTGACGCTGTTACAGCACCCTGTCCTCCTCGACCATACCAGCGAACTTCATACATTGTCAACATTCCACCTTTTAATTCCACTTGCATTGATCACTGTATTAGTTGATAAATAATATAGGGTGTATTGGGTGGCGCCGGGGGCAGGACTCTCGTGGCGTGGCAAACCGCCGATTCGAACCCGCGAGACGCTACCGCGTCACTGACTTTCTCGTCCAACTAATCTTGAAAGATTTATACCCTCTTTTATATGTCTCTCTTTCTATGTTGCTGTTCTCGAGGCCAGCGCCGTAGACCACTTGGCTACCCCGGCACGGCATTCCTTGAGTACTTTCTAGTTAGCCATTTATTAATTCTTTTCTTGTAATCAAGCGATTCTGCTCTAACAATAATGATTCTTCGTTATGAAGTCAGACTACTTGATGGTAGACTTCTGGCTAATCTTATCAGAAATAAGAAATAATAAAAAGAGTTTCAGGCAGTAAGATTTAGAGTCCTAACTCTAAGGGATTATTCGTAATCTTTGACGGTCTCAAGTATACTCACTACATTCCATATTTTTGTTCTGGCGTGTAAGGGGCAGTATATCCCTGCTAAGAGGAGATTCTTAGCAGATTGGATCTTGTGATACCTCATCGAGAATGGATATTGCATTTGACGCCCTTACGGCCATGCTTTCAATCTTAGAGTCTTGAAGCGCATCAGTAGCCTCATTCGCTGCACGTCTAATGTTTCTAGGGACAGAGGTGTCCTCAGCTATCATACCTAATACTGTCATTGCTTGATTTACCTTCTCGTCCACTTCCTCATCCATTGTCCTCCGACCTCACTTAAACTTAAGTTATATGAAAAAGTAATTAAAGATATTCTTAAAGATATTCTTGGTGTCGAAATATGAAAAAGGAAAAAACCAACAAGATGGTGGAGTTACTCCTTTCTGGAGCAACTATGCTCTCAAATTCTTGCCCTGTGTGTGCCTCTCCTTTGTTCAAGGTTCGTGGAGATATCTACTGTCCTACTTGTGATAAAAAGGTGTTAATCGTGAAAGAGGGAGAGGAAAGTACCACTATCGTTTCAAGTGTTATGCTTCCTCGAATAGATGAAATAGTTTTCTCCAAGCTTCAAGACCTAAATAAACAGATGGAGGAAGAAAAAGATCCTGAGAAACTCTATTCGATAGCAAAACTTCTAAATGTTTTGCTAGATATCCTTGAAAAAATAAGACGCATTCAGAAATCATGATTATTCTTCGGCGTATTCGGATGTTAATATCTGGTGCATTTTTTCAGCGATTTTTTTTCCTATACCGTGGACTTCTTGTAGTTCTTCAATACTAGCAGAAAAAACTCGTTCCGGACTTCCGAAATGCACCAACAATCTTGTTGCAAGCCTTCTGTTTATTCCTGGTAATCTTGATAGTAAATACTCCTGTTGCTCGCCTATTGTTAAGGGGGCCTTCTCACCTTTGATAGAGATCTCTCTGTCTCTCTCAATCTGCTCTCTTTGAGCGATGGCGAACAGCAACCTTGCAGTTTCGGTTGGCGTCTTTGCCCAGAGTATTGGGATTCGGAAGTCTACTGCTATACTTGCAAGAGCTCCTCTTATAGCATTCGGACTAATTGCCCTCAGTCCATACAGCTTTTCACCCTCAATTATTAGGAGTGCGCCTCCATATTCCCGTATCATGTCCTTCAATTGCTGAAATAGCCTTTGATCCACCAATGACTGAAGAAAATCCTCCGTAGTTTTTCGTTCTACTGCTACATCCTCCGATATTACATAATCTGCAACTGCCAATTGTGCGGTCTCTATCCCTATTCCTAATCGTGCCAACTCCTTGACAACGGGTGAATTCATCTCTCTATGATCGGTTACGATGTTGAGGCGAGCTTCAGTCATATCGTCTTTTATAAATCGTTCCAAGGGCGGTTGTTCTCCTTTTTCCTTGGAAAGCTCTCTCGATTTTTTCCTCATACCGCGTAATAAGCTGTGCATCTTTCTTTCTTTGTGGAACGCAGACCAATAGTATGCTTCATCTCTCGTGTCTCGGGTGATTAGAATACATACGTGCCCCAACATTCTCCTTCCAGTACGCCCTCTACGTTGAATTGCCCTAATGGAACTCGGCACACAATCATAGAAAACCACCAGATCGCATTCACTTATATCCAAACCCTCTTCAGCAACACTTGTGGCGACCAGGACGTTAATTTCCCCTGACCTAAATTTCTGCAATATCTTAGTCTGGTCCTTTTGAGATATTCCTTTATCATTCATCCTGCTGGCTTGACCGACGAATCGTACTACTTCGAGATTATCCAATTTGCTCAGTTTTTCCTTTAGAACCCTTGCAGACTCTCTGAATTGTGTAAAAATAATTATGCGTGAATCAGGCTTTTTTGCAACCCATTCGGACACAAGTTCTGATATTGATGAAATTTTGGGATGCTCGATTCCCTGTTGAATCAAATCCCACAATCTAATTCTGATTTCAGACATTATTGGGTTTTCCAATATTGTCCTTATTGCTTTTGGAGCACCCGGCCTCTTGCTTTCTTGCTCCATCTTTTTGATATACTTATCAAGCGCAGTCAGCCCCTGTGTTTCTAGCAGTTCAAGGGCATAACTCAATCTTATTGCAGCTACAGTGGCAGAAATCGCCAAGAAGTGACTGGATGGAGGATTATCATGTTCATCCAGTTCTTCCTGAATTCTCGCCCGCAATCCAATCAGGTCTTTCCTGGAGACTTTTTTCACATCATATGATTTGATAAATCCTTGGTCTTTTAGCAGTTTTAGCCTCTCTCTAAGTAATTCTTCTAATTCTTTTTTTATGATCGAAAACTCGTGAGGCAGATCAACAATTTCCCAGTCAAGTTTGATAGGCACTACATAAGGCGCCACATCCGAGTCTTTCTCGGTACGTACTTCAACATTTTCGATGAATAGATTCCTGCATACCTCTTTTATTTTCGTCTCGGATGAGCCCGGTGATGCAGTTAATCCAAGTATTCTTGGATTTTTGGCGTGTTTTACGTACTGTTCTGCAATGAATGGGTAAGGGTAGTTTCCAATTGCACGATGTGCTTCATCAAACACAATCAGTGAAACATCTTCTATCGGATATCTGCCAACAATGAGGTCGTTTTCCAATATTTGCGGGGTCATAAAGATTACTCTGCCCTCTTTCCATAGCTCAATTCGCTTTAGTGGTTTAATCGACCCTGTAAAGGCAACCAACTCGTTTTCCGGCACATCTAGAATCTTGCTAAATGTCCTATGATGTTGAAGTACTAGAGGACGAGTTGGTGCAAGAAAAACACACTTTGACTTAGTATATTTGTGTAGACGATGCGCTGCAATAAGCGCTGCAATGATCGTTTTCCCGAGACCTGTTGGTAAAACTACGAGGCTATTGTGCGCCACACCCGTTCCCACAATAACCTCCTGATATAGTCTTCTTTCTACTGCGTCTGCATTGACCAGAGGATGATCAGCATATCCCTCGTCCATTCATTTTTCCCCATGGACCATCATTCAAAATCTTCCCTTTTACACTATATCCTGATGACTCTTATTTCTTGATTATTCTATATTATCCTATAGCATCAACAAAAGACCTATATCCCCTAGACAAATTAATATTGAATATATGCCTTTAGTTCTATTAGACGATATTGAAGATGCTTTGAAAGCACAGAAAGAAGTCTGGGGTAGTCGAAGTTGACAGAGGAAGAGTCCCTAAAACTAGAAACCGAATTCTACGAGCTCAGAATGCCAGGATACATCTTGGGAAAGGAGGTTGTGGACAGCAAGGCCAGACGTATCGGAATTGTACGTAGTTTGAGAATTAGTATTCCTAATTTCAAAGCAGAGCTCATCATAAAAGGTCTTGACGTAGAATTTCCCGTTGATATAGAGAATGTTGTAGCTGTTGGCAGTGTTATTCAGCTCAGAAACGTGGTTAAAGAAGCTGAAGAAGTCGAAATACACGATATTTTGAGATTGAGAAAAGAAGTGTGGGATGAGATCAAAAACTATTTTGTGCGCCTCTAGGAGGATCCTAATCCACGCAAAAAAATCCTATTTATCTCACAAAACCATGAATATGATCAGTGTCGCAAGAAACGCAAATACTATTAACGGGAATGCCCTTTTTGCAGTCTTCCAAGAGATGGCAGTAGATTCAATAATCTCGTCAACTATATCTCCAGCGACTGCAAGATCTTTCACTTCATCAACGGTGGCATATCCTTTTACAACTTCTAAATCCTCAATAGCTTGTTTGGTTGCTACCTTCACATGCTCGACTATCTTGCTAGGATCATATCTCTTTCCTACAGCATTTCCGGCCTCCATTGTTGTGGCATCAACGGAATGCGAGTCTGTGGTCATAATCTCTGCGTTCTTAATTCCTATTTCTTCCAACGCTTCAAGTATTTCCTCCCTCAAGCCCCTGATCATATTGTTCCCATCAATCAAAATGTAGGCTGTACGCTGCCCACCAACCTCCAAAATCTGAGCCATGATCCCACTATCGCCAAGCCCCTTCTTTCTACTACCGTCCGAAGGACGAATTCTTGCAACCCCTATCTTCAACTGTGCTTTCTTAGCCGCTAGGGCTTCGGATATTGCTTCTTTGATTACCGAAATCAATCTCTCTTCCTCTTCCGAACCACTGGCAATGGGTTCTTTGGCCATTTCCGGGCTCTTTGCATTGTGTGCATCGATAATGGTAACATGTTTTACACCCATCCCTTTTGCCATTTCATTAATCCGTTGTGCAGTCTGATGCGGTATATCCTCGGTATCCTCTGGTGCGGATGTTATTGTTAGAAGAACAAAATCACCAAAGACTTGACAGCCGACCTCGAAGCCAGACTTTTTGACTTTTATAAAAGGTGTCGCTAACATAAATTCATTATTACCTGATCCTACCATCTTTTCAGCTTGTTCTAAGACCTTTTGGCATTCCTGAGCTGTGGCCAAGTTATCGGCATGAGTAGAAGGTCCATGAAAAACCAATGTTGTTGCTTTGAATCTGCTTTCTAGGTCATTTATCAGGGCGGTGGGAAGATTACTACTACCTACATTTCTAAATGGTCCTGGGTGAATATATGGAACTGCTATTATGGCTTTAGGACGGTCATCCATTGTCCTAAAGAGTATTGTTGAGATCGGCAAATCCTTTTTTTCACCTAGTCGCTCGAAATATTGTTCGATCTTGCTGCTGTCGTTAGCTACCCACTCTGTCAAGAACGCCCTCAAAAACGAGAGTCCACCTATTCCTATGCTTTTCTTTAGAGGTCTATCTGTCAAATACATGTATCCAAAGCTGGCTGAAGTCATCAATATTGTGGATACTGCAAACCTGGGTATCCAATAAGCAACATTGGCCAAAAGAAATCCTATGGTAGTGATCTGCAGAAGGTAAGCAAATAGGAAACTCAATCCTGGCTGAATTATAGCAGAAATTGAGTTTCGAATTGGTCCAGAGAAACTCAGGGGAAAATACGTAAGGACCCTAACAGTTATGGCAAGAGCCATACCTATGAAAAATCCATCAACAATTATGTAATTTGCTTGGAATATCCAAGATAATACTGCGCAAAGAATGTAAATGAAATTCCACAAGAGTGTTGCTGACGTTGATATTGCGATCATATGTCGAAAAATCAGCATTTTGGTTTCTTTGTGTATTAATGAGTA